>NZ_CAUTOU010000017.1:0-35215 GCF_963539965.1 uncultured Propionibacterium sp. | reverse complement strand
GAGCCGCGCCCACCGGGTCGCCGGCCACCTCGGCGCGGTCGAGACCGAGCATGCGGGCGAGCTCGCCGGCGTGCGGGGTCGCCAGGCACCCGGCGGGGAGCTCGATGGGCAGCTCGGCCAGGGCGTCGGCGTCGAGGACGAGTGGCACCCCGTCGGCCAGGCGCTCGGCCAGCCGCTCCCGGTTGCGCCCGGCATCGCCCCAGCCGGAGCCGACCAGCCAGGCCTGGACGCGTCCCGGGCCGAAGGTGACCGACGGCATCGTGGCGGCGACCATGGCGGGCACCGGATCGGGTGCGCAGCAGCGGATGAATCCCGCCCCGGCGTGCAGGGCGCCGCAGGTGGTCAGGACGCCCGCGCCCGGGTAGCGCGCCGAGCCGGTGTCGATGCCGACGACGCCGCGCGAGTACTTGTCGGCCTCGGGGCCGGGCACCGGCCAGCGGGCGGCGAGGTCGGAGCGCTCGGCGGCGAGGACGGCCTGGCCGGCGACGACGATGCCGATGTCGGCCACTACGACGCGGCCGCATCGACCGGCCGCCGGCTGGGCGACGTGGCAGAGCTTGAGGGTCCCGAAGGTGACGGTCCGGGCCGCCGTGAAGCTCGACGGGTGGTCGGCGCCGACCAGGTCGGCGTCCAGGCCCGAGGGCACGTCGACGGCCAGCACGGGCACGGCCAGGTCGGTGCAGGCGCGGGCGAACTCGGCGACGGGCTCGCGCAGACCAGCACGCCCGCCGATGCCGAGCACGGCGTCGATGACCAGATCGGTCTCGGCCAGGGCCGCGACAGCGGCGAGTGCGTCGATCTCGCGGGCACCGGCGCCCCTGGCAGCCGCCCGGCCCGACTCGTGCCGGCGCGGCGAGGTGAACCACAGCGAGACGTCGGCGCCCGCCTCGGCCAGGTCGCGGGCCGCGTACAGGCCGTCCCCGCCGTTGTTGCCCGGCCCGGCTGCCACGAGGACGCGGGCACCGGCCGGATCGGCGAGCATGTCGAGGGCGTTGGCACTGACGTGCGCAGCGGCCGTCTCCATGAGCCCCTGCCCGGGGTGGGCGTCGAACCAGGCCTGCTCGGCGGTCCTGATCTGGTCGGCTGTGGCGACGGTCCGCATCTCAGCGCGCCTCGGCGATGACGACGGCGGTGGCCACCGGCCCGTCATGGCTCAGCGACAGGTGGAAGAAATTGGCACCCAGCGCGTCGGCGCGGGCCTTCACCGAGCCCCGCACCTCGAGCACGGGGCGGCGACCGGCGCCGACGACGATCTCGGCATCGCGCCACGACAGGTCCCCGGGCGCCCCGAGAGCCTTGGCCAGGGCCTCCTTGGCCGCGAAGCGGGCGGCCAGCGACTCGGGCGCGCGCGGCAGCCCGTGGGCGAGGCGCTCGTCGGGGCTGAACAGGCGGTCGAGGACGCCGGGGCGGCGCTCCAGCATGGCGCTGAAGCGCCCGACCGAGCAGACATCGACGCCCACTCCGATGATCATGTCCCGCCCCTACTCGACGGTGACCGATTTGGCCAGGTTACGGGGCTGATCGACGTCGTTGCCGAGCGCCGTGGCCAGCTCGCAGGCGAACAGCTGGAGCGGTACGACGGCCAGGACCGGCTGCAGCAGGGTGCTCACCCTGGGCAGGCGGATGACCTTCTCGGCGTAGGCGTCGACCCCGGTGTCGCCCTCCTCGGCCAGGACGATGGTGCGGGCGCCGCGGGCGCGCACCTCCTGGATGTTGCTCACGACCTTGTCGTGCAGCTGGTCGCGGCCTGCCGGCGGGACGATCACGAAGACGGGCATGCCGGGGTCGATGATGGCGATCGGACCGTGCTTGAGCTCGCCGGCGGCGAAGCCCTCGGCGTGCAGGTAGGCGATCTCCTTGAGCTTGAGCGCGCCCTCCATGGCGGCCGGGTAGCCGACGTGGCGTCCGAGGAAGACGTAGTCGCCCTGGTCGATCAACTGGTGGGCCAATCCGTAGACGTCGTCGGCCCCGTCCAGCACCCGCTGGATCTTCGGCGGCATGGCGGCCAGCTCGTCCATGACGGCGCCGATCTCGTCGCCGAACTTGACGCCGCGCACCTGGGCGAGGAACAGGCCGAGCAGGTAGCAGGCGATGAGCTGGGTCAGGAAGCCCTTCGTGGAGGCCACGCCTATCTCGGGGCCGGCATGCGTGTAGAGCACGGCGTCGGACTCGCGCGGGATGGTCGAGCCGTTGGTATTGCAGATCGCGACGATCCTGGAGCCCTGATCGCGGGCGTGGCGGATGGCCTGCAGCGTGTCGGCGGTCTCACCGGACTGACTGATGGCCACGCACAGGGTGTTGGCGTCGACGATCGGGTCGCGGTAACGGAATTCGCTGGCCAGTTCGACCTCGCAGCCGATGCGCGTCCAGTGCTCGATGGCGTACTTGGCGACCATGCCGGCGTAGTAGGCGGTGCCGCAGCCGATGATGATGATCTTGTCGACCCGGCGCAGCTCGTCGGGGCCGATGCGGATCTCGTCGAGCGCCAGCTCGCCGCTGCCGGAGTAGCGGCCGAGCAACGTGTCGGCGACGGCCCTGGGTTGTTCGAAGATCTCCTTGCGCATGAACCAGTCGTAGCCGGCCTTCTCGGCGGCGGTGGTGTCCCAGTCGATGTGGTAGGGCTTGGTCCCGACCGGCCTGCCGGCGAAGTCGGTGACCTCGACCGAGTCGGCCGTGATGACGACGACCTGGTCCTGGCCGAGCTCGATGGCCTCGCGCGTGTGCTCGATGAAGGCGGCCACGTCGGAGGCCAGGAAGTTCTCGCCGTCCCCGACGCCGACGACCAGCGGCGAGTTGCGACGGGCCGCGACGACGCGGGTCGGGTCCTGGGCGTCGATGGCGACGAGCGTGAAGGCGCCCTCCAGCCGGGAGCAGACCCGGCGCATGGCGCCGGCCAGATCCCCGGTCCGGGCGAGCGCGCGGCCGAGCAGGGCTGCGGCCACCTCGGTGTCGGTCTCGGAGCTGAAGGCGACGCCCTCGGCGGTCAGCTCGGCCCGCAGGAGCGCGAAATTCTCGATGATACCGTTGTGGACGAGTGCGACGCGTCCGTCTGCCGACAGGTGCGGGTGCGCGTTCGCGTCCGTGGGCCCGCCGTGGGTGGCCCATCGGGTGTGGCCGATGCCGATGGTCGAGGCGGGCAGCGGCCGGGCGGCCAGCTCCGCGTCGAGATTGGCGATCTTGCCGGCCTTCTTGCGCCACTCGATACGGCCGTCGGCGCCGACGGCCACGCCGGCGGAGTCGTAGCCGCGGTACTCCAGACGGCGAAGACCCTCGACGATGACGTTCACGGCCTGCTGGGGGCCGACATAGCCAATGATTCCGCACATGGCCTCTACTCTAGGGGCACGCGGCGCCCCGGCACGCGCCGGGCGGCGGGCCCCGGTCCCGTGCCGCCCCGCGCGGGAACCTTCTCACCGGCCTCCGCGCCGCGCCGAGTGGACATCCTCGCCCCGACGTGGTGGGCTTTCATGGGTGCAGAGCTCACAAGACCCCGGCTCCGGCGAGCCGGCCCCCCGCACCGGTCGTCTGGACGCGGTCGCCCGCAGCGCCGAGACGCCCGGCGGCCCCTGGCTCGAGATCCCCCGCACGCAGTGGTCCCGGTTGGCGAACGGCTCCTCCCTCGCCCTCGACCGGGCGACCGTCGAGCACCTGCGGGGGCTGGACGACCCGACCGACGAGTCCGACGTCGAGCAGGTCTACCTGCCGCTGAGCCGGCTCATCGAACTGCACCGCACCAACCGCGGGCGCCTGTGGGGCGCCCAGAACCGTTTCCTCGGCCTGAACCCGGCCACGACGCCGCGCACCCCCCTCATCGTCGGCGTCGCAGGTTCGGTGGCCGTCGGCAAGTCCACGACGGCCCGCCTGCTGCGCGAGCTGCTGGCCCGCGGGGAGAACCATCCCCATTCGGTGCTGGTGACCACCGACGGCTTCCTCCTGCCGAATGCCGAATTGGAGGCCCGCGGTCTGCTGGACCGCAAGGGCTTTCCCGAGAGCTACGACCTGCGGGCCCTGCTGAAATTCGTCATGGACGTGAAGTCCGGCCGTCCCGAGGTCTCGACGCCGGTCTACTCCCACACGCTGTACGACGTCGTGCCGGACGAGCGCGAGCGGATCCACCGCCCCGACATCCTCATCCTGGAGGGTCTCAACGTACTGCAGCCGGCCGGCACCGGGCGCAGCGAGCGCTCCAGCGTGGCGGTCAGCGACTTCATCGACTTCTCGGTCTACGTCGACGCCGAGGAGTCCGACATCGAGCGCTGGTACACCGAGCGCCAGCTCGTCTATCTGCGCGAGGCCGCCGCCGACGGCAGCAGCTTCTTCCGCGACTACGCGGGCACGAGCGACGAGGACTTCCGCGCCCTCGCTCACCAGGTGTGGGCGAGGACCAACGGCCCCAATCTGCGCTCCAACATCGCCCCGACCCGGCCGCGCGCCACGGTGATCCTGCGCAAGGGCCCCGACCACCGCATCTCGACGGTGCGCATCCGCAAGGTCTGAGGCCCCGACGGGGCTACTTCAGGCCGACCCGCTCGGCCACGACGCCGGCCAGCTGCCGGGCGATCTCATCGGCCTGCTCCTGGGTCGCGGCCTCGACCATGACGCGCACGAGCGGCTCGGTGCCGCTGGGCCGCAGGACGACGCGCCCGGTGTCGCCGAGCCTCTTGCTGATGGCGGCGACCCGACCGGTGATGACCGGGTCGATCCCGGCGCGCAGCTTGTCGACGTTCGGCACGTTGACCAGGGCCTGCGGCAGGCGCCTCACGACACCGGCCAGCTCGGCGAGGGTGGAACCGCTCCTGGCGATCTGCCTGGCCACGTGCAGGCCGGTCAGCACGCCGTCGCCGGTGGTGGCGAACTCGCTCATGATGACGTGGCCGGACTGCTCGCCGCCGAGGGTGAAACCGTTGGCGGCCATGTCCTCGAGCACGTAGCGGTCGCCGACCTTCGTCTGGTCGACATGGATGCCGTGCTCGCGCATGGCCACGATGAGACCGAGATTGCTCATGATCGTGGCGACCAGGGTGCTCTCGGCCAGCTTGCCCTCGGCCCGGAGGCCCAGGGCCAGGATGGCCATGATCTGATCGCCGTCGATCCAGTTGCCCTGGGCGTCGACGCCCTGGCAGCGGTCGGCGTCGCCGTCGAAGGCGAAGCCCAGGTCGGCGCGCCGGGCGAGGACCTCGGCCTGCAGGCTCTCGATGTGCGTCGAGCCGCAGCCGTCATTGATGTTGAGCCCGTCGGGGCTGCGGTGGATGCCGACGACCTCGGCGCCGGCGGCCTCGAAGGCCGGCACGGCGGTGACCGATGAGGCGCCGTTGGCGCAGTCGAGGACGATGCGCAGGCCCGTCAGGCGCACCTCCCCGAGAGAGTCGACCAGATGGCCGATGTAGGCCTGCAGGAGCCTGCCGTCGCGGCGGATGTGGCCGACGCCCGCCCCGGTGGGGCGGTCCCACTCCTCGCCCATGCGCTCCTGGATGGCGTCCTCGATGGCGTCGTCGAGCTTGACGCCGCCACGGGCGAAGAACTTGATGCCGTTGTCGGGCATGGGGTTGTGGCTGGCCGAGAGCATCACGCCCAGGTCGACCTCCTCCGTGGCGACCAGATAGGCCAGGCCCGGGGTCGGGATGACGCCGACGTCGATGACGTCCACGCCGGCGCTCGCCAGGCCTGCCATGACGGCGGCCTGCAGGAACTCGCCGGAGATGCGGGTGTCGCGTCCGACGATCGCCACCGGGCGGCGCCCGTCGAAGGCGCCCGCCTCGCCGAGCACGTGCGCAGCGGCGACGGACAGGTCGAGAGCGAGCTCTGCCGTGAGATCGCCATTGGCGAGGCCACGGACGCCGTCGGTTCCGAACAATCGAGCCATGGGTGGAACTCTACCCATCACCCCGCCCCATCCCGGACCAGCGCGCCGCGAATGAGCGTCGTTGGCGGAATCACCGCGTGCACGGCGCGGGGAGGAATCAGCGCTTGGAGTACTGGGGCGCCTTGCGGGCCTTCTTGAGGCCGGCCTTCTTGCGTTCCTTGACGCGGGCGTCGCGGGTGAGCAGGCCGGCCTTCTTGAGGACCGGACGGTTGGCCTCGGTGTCGATGGCGTTGAGCGCGCGGGCGATGCCCAGGCGCAGGGCGCCGGCCTGGCCGGTGGTGCCGCCGCCGCCGATGCGGGCGACCACGTCATAGGCGCCGACGGCGCCGGCGGTGACGAAGGGCTCGTTGATGAGCTGCTGGTGCACCTTGTTGGGGAAGTACTCCTCAAGGGTGCGGCCATTGACGCGGTAGGCGCCGGTGCCGGGGACGAGACGGACACGCGCCACGGCCTGCTTGCGGCGACCCGTGCCGGCGCCGGGGGCGACGACGGCGGGACGCTCGGCAGCGGCGGCGGAATCGGAGCGGTAGGCGATCTCGCGGTTGTTCTCGTCGGTGAACGGCGCGATGCCGGTCTCGACGTCCTCATTAACGGTCTGGGACACAGTCAGTTCCTCGTTGTTCACTGCGCAATCTGGGTGATCTGGTAGGGCTGGGGCGCCTGGGCCCTGTGCGGATGCTCGGGGCCGGCGTACACCTTCAGCTTGCCCATCTGCCGACGGCTCAGCTTGTTCTTCGGCATCATGCCCCAGACGGCGCGCTCGACGGCCCTGCGGGGATCCTTCTCGAGGAGCTCACCGATCGGGGTGACGCGCAGGCCGCCGGGACGGCCGGAGTGGTCGTAGCGCAACGAATCGGTGCGCTTCCTACCGGTCAGGGCGATCTTGGCGGCATTGACCACGACGACGAAGTCACCGGTGTCGACGTGCGGCGCGTAGACGGGCTTGTTCTTGCCCCGCAGGAGAGAGGCAGCGGTCACGGCGAGACGGCCGAGCACGACGTCCTCGGCATCGATGACATGCCAGGCCCTGGTGACTTCGCCAGGCTTCGGGCTGTAGGTTGACACGGTCGCAGACCATCTTCCACTAGTTCGCTACGGATCATGAGCTCGCCTCGCGCTGCCGGGCACGGCCGCCGGGGCGCCCATGAGGGGCCCGCCGGGCCGGCGCACCACCAAGGCGGAGGCGCAACGCCGACTAACAATAGCCCGCGCACCCCGTCCTGGTCAAAGCAGACGGGCGATCGCCCGGGACGGGAACCGCCCGGTGACGCCGGATCCGCCGGGCGCCGGGCTCCCGGCGCGAGAGGCTCGCCCGACCCGCCCAGGACGACGCGGAGGCGCGGGCGCCAGCCGCGCACCGGACCGCCGGCCACGGCGGGGCCTCGCGGACCGAGAGACGGACCGCGAGGAGCGAACCGTGTCGCATGAGCGTGGTCGCCCGTGCGGCGCTTCCGCGCCGCGCAGCCCGGGGACCCCGAACCTGGGTGGAACCAGAGAGAAATGCAACCAGGCGATCCCGATGTTGACCTGATTTCTGAAGAGTCTTAGACTTTTCTCAGAAATTCCGTTCAGGGTGCCCGATCTTCCCCTTCGGCACTCCCGCAGATTTTGAGGATTTTGTTGCATGAGCGCACGCAGGGCACTGGTTGAGCAGCCCGCCGGCACGCTGTCGGCGCCACTCGCCCTCACTGCAGCCACCACAGCACGCAGAGCGATGACCTCCGTACCGGCCCGCCGGGCGCTCGAGAACGGCGAGTTCATCGCGGCGCCCGCCGCGCGCCGCGCGCTGGCCGAGTCCCTCGAGGCGATCGCCCCGCCGCGCGCCCGCCGGGCGGCCGAACCGGTCGTCCCCGTCGCGCTGACCATCGACGGACCGGGGCCCGAGCGCGCCTTCATCAAGGCCGACCCGGCCCCCCGCAGACGCCGCGGCAATTCGCGCTTCATGGCGGCCGGTCTCGGCCTGGCCGCCGTGATCGGCACCGTCTCCGGCGGCCTGGCCATCACCAACAGCGCCATGGCCTCGGGCACCGCCACCCCGCAGGACGTCGTCGCCACCGAGGCCGAGACCATCGCCATCGACCCGGCCAGCACCGAGCCCGATCCGGCTGCCGAGACCCCGGCCGTCGTCGAGGTCGAGCCCATCACGGTCGAGATCTCCACCCCCGTCGACCCGGCCGGCGTCACCGCTCCCGGCCAGAAGACGCCGCTGTCCACCGCGGCGGCCATCGAGAAGGCCAAGTCGATGGTCGGCAACCAGGACTACGGCAACATGTGCCTGGCCCTGTCGGCCGCCTTCTACGGCTACTCCAGCGCCGGCGTGAACTCCGCCACCGATGCGGCCGCCACCATCCAGGCCGCCGGCCAGATGCACACCGACATGACGAACATCCCGGTCGGCGCCCTCATCTGGTACGACGGGGGTCCGTCCGGCAATCCCTACGGGCACGTCGCCATGTACGCCGGCGACGGCATGATCTACTCCAACGGCGCCCCTACCGGCGTCGGTCTCATCCCGATTAACGAGCCGGCCGACGGCTGGCACGAGCCGATCATCGGCTGGTCCACCGTCTGGCTGCCCAGCGCGACCAGTTGATCGGAGAACGCCCGTCGGGGGCCCGCGTCCGGGCGTTTTCGCCCGTTTCACGCCATTCACCGCCGATGTCCTTGCCAGAGCGGCGATGTAGGGGGCAGTGTGTGCACATGAGTTCAAGGGTGAGCACAGCACCACAGATCCAAGGCCCGGAAGACCTGCGCAACGTGGTCCTCGTCGGCTCGGCCGGCAGCGGCAAGACCACGCTGTTCCAGAACCTCCTGAGGGCCCGTATCCCCGATTACCGTCCCGACAAGGAGGACGCCGAACGCGGCAGCACGCTGATGCTGGCGAGCGTCGTGGACCACAACGACACGGCCGGTGACGACGTCGTCGTCAATCTGCTCGACGCGCCGGGCCATCCCGACTTCGCGGGCGAACTGCGGGCCGGCCTGCGCGCGGCGGACGGCGCGATCTTCGTCATCAGCGCCTCCGACGGCATGGACCCGATCACCACGTCGTTGTGGTCCGAGTGCGCCGCGACCGGCATGCCGAGGGCGATCGTCATCACCAAGCTCGACACGGGCAAGGCCGACTTCGACACCGCGCTGGAGGCCATCACCACGGCCTTCGGCTCGGGCACGCACCCGGCGTACCTGCCCCTGGAGGACGCGGGCGGCCAGGTCGTCGGCAACATGAGCCTGCTGACCGGCCACGTGCACGACTACTCCAGCGGCCAGCGCGTCACCACCGATGCGAACGAGGCGCAACGCACTCTCATCGAGTCCTTCCGCACCGACTACGTCGAGTCGATCATCACCGAGTCCGAGGACGACGCCCTGCTCGAGCGCTACTTCAACGGCGACGAGCTGAACAACGACCAGGTCGTCGAGGCGCTGCTGTCCGCCATGTACCACGGCGGCTTCTTCCCGGTCATCCCTGCGCGCCTGGACGGCATCGGCGCCGAGGAGATCTTCGGCCTCATCCACCGCGGCTTCCCGCGTCCGACCCGGCGCACGCTGCCGCTCATCGCCGACACCAACGACGAGCCCGTCGACCCGCGGCTCGGCTCGGTGGAGGGTCCGCTGCTGGCCGAGACGATCCGCACGATCGCCGACCCCTACGCCGGCCGCCTGTCGATGGTGCGCGTCTACTCCGGCGTGCTGACCCCCGAGGCCGTCGTCCACGTGGCCGGCCACCGCGAGGCCCTGACCGGGGCCCGGCACGGCCGCGAGGACCACGACGCCACCGAGCGCGTCGGACTGCTGAGCGTCCCGGTCGGCACCGGCACCGCGCCGGTGGGCAGGGCCGTGGCCGGTCAGATCGTCTACGTGGCCAAACTGGCCAGGGCCGACACCTCCGACACCCTCTCGGACACCGGGTACCCCGTCGTCATCGAGCCCTGGGCGCTGCCCGAGCCGCTACTGCCGACGGCCATCGAGGCGGCCGGGCGCGGCGACGAGGACAAGCTCTCCGCGGCCCTGAACCGCCTGCTCATCGAGGATCCGACAGTGCGGGTCGGACGCGACCAGGACACCGACCAGATGCTCCTGTGGACGATGGGCCAGGCTCACCGCGACCTGGTGCTGGCAAGGCTGCGCGAACGCTACGGCGTCTCGGTGAACACCCCGCCGGTGCGCGTGGGCCTGCGCGAGACGTTCATCCGCCCCGCGGAGGGCCACGGGCGCCATGTCAAGCAGTCGGGCGGCCACGGTCAGTACGCGGTCTGCGACATCCGCATCGAGCCCGGCGAGCGCGGCAGCGGTTTCGTCTTCGTCGACGAGGTCGTCGGCGGCGCCGTCCCCCGCCAGTTCATCGGCTCGGTTGAGAAGGGCGTCGCCGCCCAGCTCGCCAAGGGCACGGTCAGCGGCCACCCGATGGTCGACGTCAGGGTCACGCTGCACGACGGCAAGGCCCACTCGGTCGACTCGTCCGACATGGCCTTCCAGTCGGCCGGCGCCCTGGCGCTGCGCGAGGCCGCGGACCCCGGGACGGTGGCCCTGCTGGAACCGGTCGACGAGGTGGCGGTGCGCTGTCCGAACGAGCACCTGGGCGCCGTGATGACCGATCTGGGCAACCGGCGCGGTCAGGTCAGCGGCACGCAGTCCGGTGACGGCGGCTTCACCACGGTGACGGCCCGCGTCCCGGCGCTCGAGCTGCTCGACTACGCCATCGACCTGCGCAGCATCGCCCGCGGCGCGGCCAGCTTCACCCGTTCCCGCGCCGGCTTCGAGTTGATGCCCGCCAACAAGGCGGCCGCCTATCTCGAGGAGCCCTGATCGGAGCCCCGCCCCGCCGGGCACGCGGAACCGGCGGGGCGGCAAGTAAGCTGAGTGATCGTGCCAGAGCATGTTGCCCCGTCCGGCCCGATCGGGCCCGGTCTCCCGGATGCGAACGCCGCCGGTGCGGCGGACCGCCCGGGCCGCGGCGTCGTCTCGTTCGTGCGCCGCGGCTCACGCATGAACGCCTCCCAGCAGCGGGCGATGGACGACCTGGCGCCCCGCTACCTCATCGACGTGCCGCGCGCCGACATGTCGACCTCGGTCGCGCCGGGCGCATGGATCGATCTGGCCGAGCGCTTCGGGCGCGAGGCCCCGCTGGCCGTCGAGATCGGCTCGGGCACCGGTGACTCGCTGGTCGCCATGGCCGGCGCCCGCCCGGAGATGAACGTGCTGGCCTTCGAGGTCTACGCGCCGGCCGTCGCCTCGACGATGGGCAGGCTCGACCGCGCCGGCGTGCGCAATGTGCGCCTCATCGCGGCCGATGGCGCGGAGGGCCTGCGCGAGCTGGTCGGCACCGCGAGGCTCACCGAACTGTGGACCCTGTTCCCCGACCCGTGGCCCAAGAAGCGCCATCGCAAGCGCCGCCTGATCGCCCCGGCCTTCGCCGGACTCGTCGCCGACCGGCTCGCCGACGGCGGCCTGTGGCGCCTCGCCACCGACTGGACCGACTACGCCGAGCAGATGGCCGAGGTCCTGGGGGCCAGCGGCCTGTTCATCAACCAGTACGCGGACCGGCCCGGCGGCTGGGCTCCGCGCGGGACCCGTCCGCTCACCCGTTTCGAGAGGCGGGGCCTGAGCACCGGGCGCGCGATCCGCGACCTCGTCTGGACCAGGGCGCCCCGATGAGCCCGGATACCGGGACGGCCGGCACCCGGCGCCTGCGCCTCGACATCGGCTACGACGGCGCGGGCTTCCACGGCTGGGCCGCCCAGCCGGGCCTGCGCACCGTCGAGGGTGAGCTGGCCTGCTGGATCGGCCGGATCGCCCGCCTGGGGACCGATGCCGAGCTGACAGTCGCCGGACGCACCGACGCCGGCGTCCACGCCCGCGGCCAGGTCGCCCACGTGGACCTGCCCGCCGACGTCGTCCCGGCCGAACTCGAGCGCCGTCTGCGCAGGGTCCTGCCGCCCGACATCGCCGTCCATCGCGTCGGCAGGGCGGCGACCGGGTTCGACGCCCGCTTCGCCGCGCTCTGGCGCCGCTACGTCTACCGCCTGTGGGACGAGCGCTCTCGCCCCGACCCGCTGCTGCGCGGCCAGGTCACCGCGGTGAGCGGGGTCCTCGACGCCTCCCTGATGAGCCGGACCGGGTCCCGCCTGCTGGGGCTGCGCGACTTCGCGGCCTTCAGCAAGCGGCGCGAGGGCGCCACGACGATCCGCACGCTGCTCGACTGCACCGCGACCAGGGTCGGCGATCAGTGCGGGACGGTCGAGCTGACGGTGCGCGCCGACGCCTTCTGCCACTCGATGGTGCGCTCCCTGACCGGCGCGCTCGTCGCCGTCGGCACCGGCCGCAGGCCGCCGGGGTGGATCGACGAGGTGGCGGCCGGCACGAAGCGCCACGGCGGAGTCCTCGTCATGCCCGCCGGCGGCCTGTGCCTGGAAGAGGTCGGCTACCCCGGCGACTCCGAACTGGCCGGGCGCGCCGAGCAGGCGCGCGCCCTGCGCGCCCTGCCCCGGACGGGGGCCGCACCGTGAGGGGATGAGGATGAGCCACTACTTCATCACGCCCCGGGGCCGGGGGGGCCGGGGGCGCACGCGCATCGTGCGCGCCCGCATCTGGGGCCATGAGCTGACGCTGACCAGCGCGGACGGCGTCTTCAGCGCAGACCGTCTCGACCTCGGCACCGCGGTGCTGCTGCGCGAGCTCGACCCGCCGCGGGACCGCCCGGCTCGCTTCCTCGACCTGGGCTGCGGCATCGGCCCGATCGCACTGGGCCTGGCCTTGGAGTGCCCGGGCGCGCGGATCGACGCCATCGACGTGAACGAGCGCGCCGTCGAGCTGACAGCCGCCAATGCGAGAGCTCTCGGCCTCGCCGACCGTATCACCGCGTGCGTCCCCGAGGCCGTCGAACCGGCGGCCCGCTACGACGAGATCTGGTCCAATCCCCCGATCCGCATCGGCAAGGCGGTGCTGCACGGGCTGCTGGGCACCTGGCTCGGGCGGCTGGTCCCCGATGGCGTCGCGCACCTGGTGGTCGGCAGGAATCTCGGGGCCGACTCGCTGGCCGCCTGGCTGAGGCAGCAGGGCTGGCAGGTGGTGCGGGTGGGCTCGGCCAAGGGTTTCCGCGTCCTCGACGTGACCCGGGCCATCGGCTGATCCGCCCGACGGGGGACCTGCGACGACGGTACGGCCGGGTCGGGGCCCGGGCGGTCATCGGGCCGACGACGCGTCCGGCAGGACCGGCCCGGCCCCGCGCACCGGATCGCCGCGGTCACTGCCGGAATCCGAATGGACACCCCGGCAGGACCGGATTGGGCGTGGTACGGGTCATCCCGCCTTCTGGATGAACAGCAATCCGGCCCCCACCGGCACCAGGACCGCATCGGTGCTCGGTTCGCCGTCGACGAGACGACGAAAACCGGCCACGTCGCCGGCGTGCGAAACGCAGTTGTCGACCACGGCCAGAGCGCGTGGGGCGAGAATTCTCCGCACGTCAGGCCAGTACCCCGCGTAGGCAGGGCGCTCCGCGTCGAGGAGGCAGAAGTCCACCGAGCCGGGCGCCGTCCCGGCCAGCACCTCACCGCCGTCCCCCAGGACGAGGTCGACCCGGTCGGCGAAACCGGCCCGGACCAGATTCGCCCTCGCCTCAGCCATGCGGCCTCGGTCGTTGTCCACGCTGACCAGACGCGCACCCTCGTCGAGGGCATCGGCGAGCCAGATGGTGGAATAACCGTTGGACGTACCGATCTCGAGCACCGACCGGGGCCGAAGACCGCGCAGCAGCATGTTCAGGAACTGCGCACTGTCGTGCTCCAGATTCCGGTAGCGTCGCCGCCGATCCGGTTCGGCCTCGTCGTGGGACCGGCCATGAGCCAGAAGACGGTCGACCTGAGCGTGAACGGCGGGATCCATGCCCCCAGCATGATCCGTGCCCCGGTGCGGAGGGCGGTTGCCCGGACCGTGAGACCGTACCGGGCCCCGTCGGGCCTCGGCCCGCCGACGACCGAGGCGCCCGGACCGGTCCGGCGGACCGGCCCTGCAGGCTCCTCGAAACCGGAGGCGAGCCCGGCGGGCGCCCCCACGCCCCGAACCGTAGAATCGGAGTCAGGAAGACGCCGTCGTCCGGAAACCGCGCGCGGACAGTGATCCGCCGCTCCCCAGGGAAAGGACCGCACATGTCCATCGGCAAGAAGACAGCCGCCGCCACGATGAGCCTCATCGCCGCAGTCTCGCTCGCCGGCTGTTCCGGTTCCTCGTCCGACTCGTCGTCTTCGGGCCCGGCGAGCGCCTATTCGACCGTCGAGGACTGCACCGGTGCCGGCCAGGTATGGCTGGTCGTCTCGAACGACGAGGGCGAGGTCATGGCCAACCAGTGCGTCGGCACTCCCGAGAACGGCACCGCCGCCCTCGAGGCCGCCGGCCTGTCGATCGGCCGTGACAGCAGCAGCCAGTTCATCTGCCAGATCGGCGACTACCCGGCCGAGTGCCCGGCCACCTACGACAAGTACTGGAACTACTACCACGCCGAGCCCGCGGGCACCTGGTTCTACTCCCAGGAGGGCGCCGACGCCTACAAGCCCGAGGCCGGCTGGATCGAGGGCTGGTGCTACGGCTCCACCTGCACGCCCGAGGGCGTCGAGGGCGATGCGGCCCCGAAGACCGACACCTCCGTGCCCGCCACGGGCGATGCGAGCCAGACCCCGTCGGCGGCCGAGTCCTCCGCCGCCTGACCGACGAACCGGGGTCGGCCCCGCCGAAGGGGGCTCGGGGCGCCTGCGCTCAGGCGGGCCCGCCGGCCTCCTCGAAGAAGGCCTTCCGGTCGGCCCTGCGCAGGACCCTCAGCGCGCCCGGCCCGATCAGGATGATCGCCACCGCATTGGTGACGGCGCGCCCGGTGTTCCAGCCCATGCCGGTGGCCAGCTCGAACAGGGCGAAGGCGCGCAGATTGCGGCCGAGGTCTGCCCCCGCGTCCCAGCTCAGCCCTGTGCCGGCGCCCACGTTGTAGGGCCAGAAGGCGAAGTCCATGAGCGCGCCGTAGAGGATCGCGCTGACGATGCCCCAGCCGCATAGCATGAGGATCTCGCCGGCTCCGCGGATCCTCCTGGGCAGGACGCCGGCGACGAGCCCGACGTAGGCGCAGCACAGGGCCTGATACGGCAGCCACGGGCCGACGCCGCCGACGAGCAGGGCCGAGACGAGCATCACCAGCGCACCCATGATGAAGCCGAAGCCGGCCCCGAAGACGCGCGCGCCCAGGATGACGAGGAAGAAGACCAGGTCGATGCCCGCGGTGCCCGCACTGAGCGGGCGCAGGACGGCGTCGACGGCGGTCAGGACCCCCAGCATGGCCAGGGCCTTCACGTCGACGGCGCCGCTGGACAGCTCGACGAGGACCAGGGCCAGGACCACCGGCAGCACCAGGGCGAAGACGAAGGGCGCCCGCCCGGAGAAGGCGTCGGCGCCGCCGGCCGGTACGACGAGCGGCCAGCAGAAGGTGGCCAGCCCGATGACGCTGGCCGCGATGAGTGCGACCCGCGAGCGCCACTCGACCGCGACGGCGCTCCCGGCGCGGCCCGTCGGGCTCATGGAGGCGCCCCGTTCCCGCGGGCCCAGTCGACGTCGCCCAGGGTGAGGACCGGGCGGGGCGCCAGGACGCGGGCCAGCTGCGGGGCGAAACCCGGCGAGGCCGTGCAGACCTCGCGGGTGGGCCCGTCGGCGACGATCTGGGCGTCGGCCATCATGATCGTCCGGTCGCTGACGGCCGCGGCGAACTCCACGTCGTGGGTGCTGACGAGCACGGTCGCCCCGTCGGCGGCCAGGGCGCGCAGTGTGGCGCACAACCGGTGCTTGACCTCGTAGTCGAGACCGCGGGTGGGCTCGTCGAGCAGCAGCACCCCGGGGCCGGCCGCCAGCTGGATCGCCAGGACCAGACCGAGGCGCTGGCCCTCCGACAGGTCGTGCGGGTCCGCGTCCATCGCCAGGTTCATGCCGAACCGCTCGACCAGCGCCCTGGTCGTGCCGGGGGCGACGCCGGCGTCCCCGTCGGATCGGGCGCACTCGGCTGCGACGGTCGGCAGGTAGAGCAGGTCGGCGGCGGTCTGGGGCACGAGTGCGACGATCCTGCGGGCCGCCCTGGCGCTGAGGCGGCGCGGATCGGCGCCGGCCACCTCCAGTCCGCCGGTGCTGCGCCGTCCGCCCTGAAGCGCCCACAGCAGGGTCGACTTGCCGGCGCCGTTGCGCCCCATGAGGGCGGTGACCTGGCCGGCTCCGAGTTCGAGGCTCACCCCCTCGACAGCGGCGATGGGCCCGTACGAGACGCTCAGGCCCCGGGTGCGCACGGTGGTCTCCCCCGCCGGCACAGGCTCGTGCTCGATGACGCGCGGCGCGAGCCGGTCGCGCCCCACCCAGCGGCGGGCCTCGCGCACCGACAGCGGCACCCGGGTCCAGCCGACGGCGCGGGCGAGCTCGGCGAGCGGCGGGACGACGTCCGCGCGGGCGAGCACATCGCTCGCCGGTCCCAGTTCGGCGCCCCCGTCCCCGGGCAGCCACAGCATCCCGTCGACCTGCTTCATGACGCGTTCGAGCCTGTGCTCGGCCAGCACGACGGTGAGCCCCGCATCCCAGACGAGGGCGCCGACGGCGGCCAGCACATCGCTCGCAGCGGTCGGGTCGAGCGCCGAGGTGGGCTCGTCCAGGACCAGCACCTGCGGCTGGGCGGCGAGCACGGCCGCGATGGCGACGCGCTGCTGCTGGCCGCCGGAGAGGCTGCGCAGACTGCGGCGGCGCAGCTCGGCGATGCCCATCGTGTCGAGGGTCTCCTCGACGCGCTTGCGCATCGCGTCCGGGGCCACGCCGAGCTGCTCCATGCCGTAGGCGATCTCCTCCTCGACGACGTCGGTGACGAAGCCGGCGAGCGGATCCTGGCCGACGAAGCCGACCAGGTCCGCCATGTCGCGGGCGGCATGGTCGGCGGTGGAGCGCCCGGCGACCATGACGGTGCCGCTCATGCGGCCCCCGGTGAAGCGCGGGACGAGGCCATTGATCGCACCGAGCAGCGTCGACTTCCCGGTGCCCGTGCGACCGACCACCAGGACCAGGTCGCCCTCGTCGATGCTCAGGCTCACGTCGGACAGGACGGGCTCCGACCGCCCGGGATAGCTCACCGACAGCCGGTCCAGGTCGATCATGGCTCATCACCTCGTGGGCGGAGCCGTTCGGCGCCGCTGTCCTGCCCATCGGCGTCGATCCGCCCGGCACGGGCCCGCTCGTCGGTCCAGGAGACCCAGTCGGACAGGCGCGGCGGTGCGGGCACCAGGACGGCCGGGGCCGCCAGGGCGATCCCGACCGGCACGAAGAGCGGGTGGAGAGCGGGCAGTGCCAACGGCGGCATGGACACGTTCAGCGCCTCGGGGGCCAGGGCACCGGCCAGGGCCGTCGCCGCCACGGCCGCCGCTCCACAGGCCAGGACCGTCCACTCGGGCGAGGACCAGCCGTCCGGACGGTAACGGGTGACCCGGAGCCCCCGGCCGGCCCGGCGCAGGGCCGCCCACGAGGCCAGCAGGCCGGCCGCCAGCAGAGCGCCCCACAGCGCCCCGGACCGGCCGCCGCCGAGCATGAGGAAGGCCCCCAGGCCCAGGCAGACCAGGCCCGCCAGCCCGAGCAGGGCGCCGAGCGGGGATCCGCCGCCCGCCCTCGTCCGCCCGAAGCCTCGCGACTCCATGCTGCGGGCCAGGCACATGGCCCGTTCGACGGAGTCCTCGAGGACCGGGACGACGACCGCCACCAGGGATCGGACGCCCCTGCCCGCCCCGCCGCGCAGGCGCTGGGCGCGGCGCACGCGGGCGAGCGATTCGACCATCTGGGGTGCGACGGCCAACGCGATCACGACGGACACCGAGATCTCGTACAGGGCGGCCGGGACGCTGCGCAGCGCCCGGCGCGGGTTGGCCAGGGTGTTGGCGGCGCCGACGCACAGGAGCATGGTGGCCAGCCTCATCGCGTCGAAGCAGGTCATGAGCAGTGGTTCGAGGTAGATCCGGCCGCCGATGCGCATGCCGGCGGCCCATGCCGGCAGCGACAGCCGGGGCAGGCGCCACAGGAGTGTGCCGGACTGGGCGGCGTTGAAGAGGAGCGCGAAGAAGATGCGCATGACCAGGACGAAACCGGCCAGCGACAGGTAGACGCCCAGCGACCGGGCCCACGGCTCGTCGCTGCGGCGGCGCAGCACCGTGACGAGCACGGCGGCGCACACGAGCCCGATGAGCCAGGGATTGGTGGTCAGGCTGGCTGCCACGGCTGCGCAGACCGCCCATGCCCACCAGGCCCAGGGGTGCAGGGTGCGGCCGGCGAGTCGGGCACCGCCCGGCAGAGGGGCGTCGGAGCCGGCCCCGGGTCTGCGCCCGGCCCTGGTCCTGTTCGCCACTGGTCCCCCCGTCCGCGCCCGCCGCGCGCGGACGGGGTCGCGCACCGGCGGGCACGAACGAGGTTACAACGCCCCGGCGGCCCCGTGCAGTCGCAGCCGGCCGGTTTCAGGCGGTGCGCTCCTCGACCCTGGCGAGGATCTCGGGCCAGTGCCCGTCCAGGCGCCGCCCGGCCAGGGCGATGCCGCCCCGGCAGACGCCGGCGCCGACGACCAGGCCCAGTGCCAGTCCCAACCAGCCCAGCCACGGCATGCCCGTGCCGGCCAGGACGAACAGGACCAGGAGCGGCGCGGCGCAGATCACCGGGGCCCCCATGGCGAGCATCGAGCCGACGAAGCCCGTCGCGGTGCTGCCGGTGTTGCGGACGAAGATGCCCGAGTCCGGCGGCGGCATGGGCTGCTGCCACATCGCGTCCACCCAGACGCCGGCGCCCAGGGCGACGAGCCAGGGGCCGACGCACAGACCGACGAGCCCGGGCGCGCTGCCCGCACCCGACCAGATGAGCGCCACGACGATCCCGGCGAGCAGGATGGGGGCGCTGAACAGCGCCACGACGGCCGAGCGCGCCGCCCGGTCGTATCCGGCCGGCACCTGCGACAGCGCCATGATCCACAGCGCCGAGCCGTCGTAGCTGAGCCCCCAGGCCGAGACCGTCGAGGTCATGACGGCGCACATGAGCGGCATCATCACGAGCATTCTGCGCTCCCCGCCGGCCAGGGCCGGGACGAGCATGAGGAACGGCACGGTGATCAGGCCGAGCAGCTGCATGAACCGGCGCGAGTCGCGGCGCCAGTAGCGCAGTTCGCGGCCCATGAGCGCGCCCATGACCCCATCGGGCAGCAGGCGATCCAGCCGGGAGCCCCTGACCCGTACGACGTCGCCGGAACCGGCGGTCGGGCTGACGAGCGCCCGCTCGACGAGACGCGCCCAGCACCGGGCCAGGACGGCGATGAGGGCCAGCGAGGCCAGCAGATGGGCCACCAGGGGTCCCCACGCCCCCTGCTGCCCGTCCCAGGCCAGCGACCAGCACCAGCCGAACGGGGTCCACCGGGCGATCCGTCCGGCCGTGGTGATGCCGGCCAGGAGCTCCGGACCCGGTAGCGCGTCGGTCGTCAGGTCGTACGGGACGAGCTGGATGACGATGCCCGCCGCCAGGATCCCGAGTACGAGGACGACGCTCAGCGCCTCGCGCACCCGGCGCCTGCGCAGTACGGCGCCGAGCCCGGCCAGGACGACGCGCACCGACAGGACGCAGGTGGCCAGGCCCAGGAGCAGCGAGAGGACCGCCAGCGCCACGGGCAGCGCCTGGGTGCGCCAGGCCAGGACCACCAGCAGCCCCACGACGGTCAGGATCACGGATCCGGGACCGGCCAGGGCGGCGGCGAACATGGCGGGGGCCAGTTCGCGCCCGCGGCGGGGCATGAGGGCGAAACGGGCGGGGTCGAGCAGGCTCGAGTCGCCGCCGAAGACGGCCAGCAGCGGCCAGCCGAGCGTGACGACGGCCATGGTCAGCGTCAGGGCCGGCCCGCGCACGTACGCGGCCTCGCCGGAGCCCAGTGCGGTGGCTCCTGCGCAGAGTCCGACCAGCAGGCCGAGCACGTAGACCAGCGCGATCGCCGAGGCCACGATGCGCCCGGTCGTCGCGGTGAGTCCGCGCCAGGCCAGTTTCAGTTGGAGCCGAACGAAGTATCCAGCCACGGCAGCTCACCCCCGCCCACCCGGTGGACGCCGACGAGCCGCAGGAAGCGCTGCTGCAGCGGCATGCCGGCGCGGACGTCCCCGATGGCGCCGGCCGCCAGGATGCGGCCGCCGGCCATGACCGCCACGGAGTCGCACAGCGTCTCGACGAGCTCCATGACATGGCTCGACATGACAACGGTTCCCCCGCTCGCCGTGTAGCGGTGCAGGATCTGGCGGATCGTCTCGCCCGAGACCGGGTCGACGGACTCGAAGGGCTCGTCCAGCACGAGCAGGCGCGGGTTGTGGATGAGGGCGGCGGCCAGGCCGATCTTCTTGGTCATGCCGGCCGAGTAGTCGCAGACCATCTGGTCGCGGTCACCGCCCCGGCCGCGCGTGCCGCCCAGCGGCGCGCCACGCTCGTGGGCGGTGGCGACGTCGAGGCGGTGCATGCGGGCCACGAACTCGAGCAGCTCGCGCCCGCTCAACCGGTCGAAGGTGCGCAGTCCGTCGGGCAGGACGCCCATGAGGGCCTTGGCCGCTGGGGGATCGGCCCAGACGTCGTGCCCGGCGACGGCCACGCGCCCCTGGTCGGGGCGCAGCAGGCCGGTCGCCATCGACAGCGCCGTCGTCTTGCCCGCGCCGTTCGGGCCGACCAGGCCGAACAGGGAGCCGGCGGAAACGTCCAGGTCGATGCCGGCGACGGCGCACTTGCCGCCGAAGAACTTGACGAGCCCGCGGATCGACAGGGCAACCCGGGCACCCGTCGGGACCGGTTCCGGCCCGGGTCGAGGGCGGGCCGGGTCCTGGCCGAGGGGACCGGCACCCGACCGTGCCGGGTGACGGGGACTGCCCTGGGGCATCGGCATGGTGCTCATGCGCACATTCTCCCCCTTGTCGGAGGCGGGCGCGCAGCCGTTCCAGGGCGGAGCCGGGCAACGGGGCGGGCCCCCGCCCCCGCAGGGGCCGGCGCCGTTCGCCATGAACCGTTCCCGGCTTCCGGCCAGGAGCGGGCGGGAATAGCGCGAGCCGGCCGGACGTTCTCATGGGCGATAGCCGCCACAGCCCTTCGCGCACCGGGCGCAGAAGGGCGGAATGAGGAGACATGGCCGTTTACACGCTTCCGGAACTGCCCTACGACTACTCCGCTCTGGAGCCCTACATCTCGGGCGAGATCATGGAGTTGCACCACGACAAGCACCATCAGGCCTACGTCGATGGCGCCAATACGGCCCTCGACAAGCTGGCCGAGGCGCGCGAGACGGGCGACTTCGGCGCCATCAACAAGCTGGAGAAGGATCTGGCCTTCAACCTCGGCGGCCACGTCAATCACTCCGTCTTCTGGCAGAACATGGCCCCCAGGGGCTCCGGCCCCCAGGCCCCCGCCGGCGAGCTCGCCGAGGCCATCACCGAGTTCTTCGGCTCCTTCGACGCGATGAAGGCCCAGTTCACGGCCGCCGCCACCGGCATCCAGGGCTCCGGCTGGGCCTCGCTGGTCTGGGATCCGCTGGGCAGGCGCATCCAGACCCTGCAGTTCTACGACCACCAGAACAACCTGCCGGCCGGCGCCACCCCGATCCTCCAGCTCGACATGTGGGAGCACGCCTTCTACCTGCAGTACAGGAACGTCAAGGGCGACTACGTCAAAAACTGGTGGAACGTCGTCAACTGGGACGACGTCTCCGGGCGTTTCCTGGCCGCCAAGAACGCCTGAGCCGGACCGGAGAAGATTCTCTCAGGAAACCCGAGGCAACCGTCCTTCCGCCGCAGGGGCTCCCCGCACCGCGCGGGGAGCCCCTTTCCGCGCTCTGGCCAGCGCATTCACCGGCCACCCCGGGACCGACGCAGGTCCACCCGGCATCGGGCGGCATGCGCACCCAATTTCCATGTTTCTCAGTCCTGTCTTAGACTGAGGTTGTTCACCGGCGCCCCTCCCCGCGCCGGCGTTTGAAGGACCACTCCCCAGTTCACAGGAGTCTGAACGCGTGAAGAAGACATGGACCGCCCCGGTCGCCACCTGCGTCGGAGCGGCGACGCTGTTCACCAGCGGTTTCAGCATCGCGCTGGCCAACAACGACGTCGAGTTGACGGTCGACGGCCAGACCACTGAGGCCCATCAGCTCGGCGGCACGGTTGCCGATCTGCTCAACGCCCACAACATCACACTCGGCGATCACGACGTCGTCAGTCCCGCGCCCGAGACCAGGATCACCGACGGCCAGCGGGTCTCGGTGAACTTCGGCCGACAGGTCAATGCCACCATCGATGGCGCCGGGAACTCGCTGTGGACCACCTCCACCAGTCTTGATGACGTACTCGACTCACTCGGTGTGGCCGATGACGCCCGCGTCTCGATCGACCGCAATACCCGCATCGAGCGCGAGGGCATCACGATCACCGTGGTGACCCCCAAGCACGTCACGCTGGTCGCCGACGGGCAGGAGCGCACGATGGTCTCCACCGATGAGACCGTCGCCGACCTGCTGGCCTCCAACGGCATCTCCCTCGGCGAGAGGGACCGTGTGAGCGCCGATGCGAACACGCCCCTCACCGAGGGCATGCGCATCCAGGTCCAGCGCGTCACCGTCCAGAACGTCAAGACGACCGAGACGATCGCCCACGGAACCAAGAGGACCGAGGACGACACCCTCGACTCCGGGACCGAGAAGGTGACGAAGCAGGGCAGGGACGGCTCCAAGGACGTCGAGTACGAGGTCGTCATGGTGGACGGCGTCGAGGAGAGCCGCAGCACAAGGTCCGAGAAGGTCACCTCCGAGCCGGTGACCGAGGAGGTCGCGGTCGGCACCAAGTCCGGTTCGGGCGGCGGCAGCAGCACCGGCTCCACCGACGGCCTCGACCTGTCGAACGCCGACATGTGGGATCGCATCGCCGCCTGCGAGTCCACCGGGAACTGGTCGATCAACACGGGCAACGGCTACTACGGCGGCCTGCAGTTCGACAACCAGACCTGGCTCGGCGCCGGGGGCGGCCAGTACGCCTCCCGCGCCGATCTGGCCACCCGCGAACAGCAGATCACCATCGCCAACAGGATCTACGCCCAGCGCGGTCTGTCGCCGTGGGGCTGCGCCTCCGCCGCCTGACCCGGCGTTCGCATTCTTCTCCGGCGAAGGGGCCCCGTCCGGTTGCGGGCGGGGCCCCTTCGCCCGGCGTCGGTCCTCTCCACCCGTCCCGGTCCCCCGATCGCGAACACCGAAGAGCCGTCCCCGGAATCGGGAGGGAACCACGGGTGAACGTGCAGGATCCGTTGACGCATCGATCCCGGCAGCCCCTGCGGACCACCGGGATCGATGATGACGAGAGTCGAACGGGCCCGGGAGTCACTCCCCGTCGGCGGTGTCCTCCGGCTCGGCGGCCTCGTCAGCGCCACCAGCGTCCCCGGACCCTGCGGCCCCGCCGTCGGCAGTGGGCTCCCCGACTTCGTCCGCTGGCCCGACGGCCTCAGCCGTCCCGGCAACGGCGGCCTCGTCCGTCGTCCCGGAGGCTCCCGGGGCCTTGGAGGCGACCGGCTCGGTGATGATCTCGATGACGGCCATCGGGGCGTTGTCGCCCTTGCGGTTGCCGATCCTCGTGATGCGGGTGTAACCGCCCTCACGGCCTTCGAGCACCGGGGCGATGTCATCGAAGAGGTGGCGCAGCACGTCCTTGTCGCGAATCGTCCTGGCGGCGAGGCGACGGTTGTGCAGGTCGCCGCGCTTGGCCTTGGTGATCAGCGTCTCGGCCAGGGGCTGCACCCGGCGGGCGCGGGTCACCGTGGTGGTGATGCGGCCGTGCTCGAACAACTGGCTGGCCAGATTGGCCAGGATGATCCGCTGGTGGGACGCGCTACCGCCGAGGCGGGGACCCTTCGTGGGCTTGGGCATTTTCAAATCTCCAAATCATGTGGCGCGCACGAGGCGCACAGCTCAGTACTGTTCCGTCTCGGCGTAGTCGGCGCCGTCGTCTTCTTCGTCCTCATAGCGATCCGCGGCGGCCAGCGGGTCGAAGCCTGGAGCGCTGTCCTTGAGGGACAGACCCAGTTCGGCCAGCTTGTCCTTGACCTCGTCGATCGACTTCGAACCGAAGTTGCGGATGTCGAGCAGGTCCTGCTCGGAGCGGCTGACCAGCTCGCCCACGGTGTGGATGCCCTCGCGCTTGAGGCAGTTGTACGAGCGCACCGACAGATGCAGATCGTCGACCGGCAGGGCCAGATCAGCGGCCAGCTGCTCGTCGACCGGGCTCGGGCCCATCTCGACGCCCTCGGCCTCGACGTTGAGCTCGCGGAACAGACCGAAGAGCTCGACAAGGGTCTTTCCGGCGGAGGCCACGGCATCGCGCGGACGGATACTGGGCTTGGTCTCCACATCGACAATGAGGCGGTCGAAGTCAGTGCGCGTCTCGACGCGCGTGGCCTCGACCTTGTAGCTCACCTTCAACACGGGCGAGTAGAGCGAGTCGACGGGGATCCGCCCGATCTCGGCGTCGGGATCGTTGTTCAGGGCGTTGGACACGTAGCCGCGGCCCCGCTCGACGACGAGTTCCATTTCGACGGAGCCGTTGTCGGACAGGGTCGCGATGTGCAGCTCGGGGTTGTGGACCTCGACGCCGGCCGGAGCCGCGATGTCGGCGGCGGTGACCTCGCCGGCACCTGACTTGCGCAGGTACATGGCGACCGGCTCGTCCTCCTCGCTCGAGAGCACCAGGCCCTTGAGGTTGAGGATGATCTCGGTGACGTCCTCGACGACGCCCGGCAGCGTGGAGAACTCGTGCTGGTTGCCCTCGATCTTGATCGACGTGATCGACGCGCCGGGGATCGAGCTGAGCAGCGTACGGCGCAGCGAGTTGCCGAGCGTGTAGCCGAAGCCGGGCTCGAGGGGCTCGATGACGAATCGCGAACGGAAGTCGCTGACGGCCTCTTCCGACAGGGTCGGACGCTGTGCGATGAGCATTCTTTGTCCCTTTCCGCCCCGACCGCTATATGACGAGGCGATAACGGGCTGCGGGGACCTCCTCGCAACCCCGGTCGGAGACGCGGGGACCGCCCCGCCCCTCCGCTGAAGAAGACGACTCCCCCGCGCCGACGGAACGGCGCGGGAAGTGGCCGATTACTTCGAGTAGAGCTCGACGATTGCCTGCTCGTTGACGTCCACGACGATCTGGTCGCGCGTGGGCAGCTGATGCACGAGGGCGCGCATCCTGTTGGGCTTCACGGTGAGCCAGGCGGGCACGTCGCGCTCGCCGAAGGTCTCACGGGCGATGACGAAGGGGGCCATCTGCTGGCTCTTCGGTCGCACGTCGACGATGTCGAGGGCGCTCACGCGGAAGCTGGGGACGTTCACCTTCCTTCCGTTGACGAGGAGGTGGCCGTGGCTCACCATCTGACGGGCCTGGCGGCGCGTGGAGGCGAAGCCGGCGCGGTACACGACGTTGTCGAGGCGGGACTCGAGGATCTGCAGCAGCAGGTCACCGGTCTTGCCCTGGCGGCGCGAGGCCTCCTCGTAATAGTGGCGGAACTGCTTCTCGAGCACGCCGTAGGCGAAACGCGCCTTCTGCTTCTCGCGCAGCTGAAGGGAGTACTCCGAGTCCTTCGTACGACCGCGCCCATGGACGCCGGGGGCGTAGGGGCGGCGCTCGAAGGCCTTGTCGTTGCCGACCAGATCCACCCCGAGGCGACGGGACTTCTTGGTCATGGGGCCGGTGTAACGGGCCATTGTCGATCAGTCCTTTTCTGCTTGGTCGGGTTCAGACGCGGCGGCGCTTCGGGGGACGGCAGCCGTTGTGCGGCACCGGGGTGACATCGGAGATCGTGCCGACCTCCAGGCCGACGGCGCCGAGCGAGCGGATGGCGGTCTCGCGGCCGGAGCCGGGGCCCTTGACGAAGACGTCGATGCGCTTCATGCCATGGTCCATGGCACGACGACCAGCGGCCTCGGCCGCCATCTGCGCGGCGAACGGGGTCGACTTGCGAGAGCCCCTGAAGCCGACGGTGCCGGCGGAGGCCCATGCGATCACGGCACCGCTGGCATCGGTGATGGCGATGATCGTGTTGTTGAACGTGCTCTTGATGTGGGCCTGGCCGGCGACCACGTTCTTCTTCTCCTTGCGCCGCACCTTGGTCCTCGCGGCGGCCTTACGGGCTGCAGTAGCCATGAGTTCTTAGTCTCCTGGAATCCTTGTTCCGCGTCGCCCGGGGGCTCAGCGGGCCTTCTTCTTGCCGGCGACGGCCTTCTTGCGGCCCTTGCGGGTACGGGCGTTGGTACGGGTGCGCTGGCCGCGCACGGGCAGGCCCGCGCGGTGACGGCGGCCCTGGTAGGTGCCGATCTCGATCTTGCGGCGGATGTCGGCGGCAACAGCACGGCGAAGATCGCCCTCGACCTCGTAGTTGGCGTCGATGAAATCGCGGAGGGCGACGAGCTGCTCGTCGGTCAGGTCCCTCACGCGGACGTCCGGACTGACACCGGTGGCTTCCAGGATTTTCCCGGCACGGGTCCTGCCGATGCCGTAGATGTAGGTGAGTGCGACCTCAAGGCGCTTCTCGCGCGGCAGGTCGACACCTTCGAGGCGTGCCATCAGGCGGTACCTTTCAGTTTCTCGGTCGATTCCGTACGACCGCGAAGGTTGTGGCGTGAGGCGTTCCCGTGCCCGGGACGAGCGGGTCTCGGGCGGGCCCCGGCCTTCGTCCGGGGGCTCGACCGGGCTGAGCCCGGCCCTGCTCTCACGTTGGTCGCCGCCGCAGGTTCCCGCGGCGGTTGTTCAGTTGTCGTGCAGAACCGGGTTCTCAGCCCTGACGCTGTTTGTGGCGCGGGTTGGTGCAGATCACCCGGACGACACCGCGGCGGCGGATCACCTTGCAGTTGTCGCAGATCTTCTTGACGCTCGGCTGAACCTTCATCGAGCCTCTCCTTGGCTGGGCCGCGGGGCACGGCGCCCTGCGGTCGTGAGTGGTGGTGTGATTACTTGTGGCGGTAGACGATGCGTCCGCGCGTCAGGTCGTAGGGGGAGAGCTCCACGACGACACGGTCCTGGGGCAGGATGCGGATGTAGTGCTGCCGCATCTTCCCGCTGATCGTCGACAGCACCCTGTGGCCGTTGTCCAGCTCAACACGGAACATCGCATTGGGCAGGGCCTCCACGACTGTGCCCTCGAGCTCGAGGGCCCCCTCTTTCTTGGCCATTGACTCTCAATCTCTTGGTCGAACGCTTGTTGGACGTGTCCGTGGGCCGGAGCCGCGAGACGCCGGCATGCGAGCATGCGGACATCACCGGACACAGAGAACCGAGGGTCAATACTACGCCACGAGTGCCTGGTCCCCAAATCCGCCCGGGCCCCGCCGATCACCGGGACCGCCGGACGAACAGGGCGGCGCGGACTCCAGCGCCCCCGGGCGGGCCCGATTCCCGCTTGCGCAGGGTTCAGCGCCGGAGCCCGGCCGCACCGGCGGCGCCATGATCTGCTTTGCTTGGATGCATCCGGTCGACGCATCCCGAGGAGCAGTGATGTCCTTCTTCATCATCAACTACACCTACGATCCGGCCAAGGACGCCGACGCCGTGCGCCCGGCCCATCGCGCCTATCTGCGCGAGCTGTTCGCCGCCGGCTCCCTCAAGGCGGCCGGCCCTCTGCTGGGCACCGACCCGGTACGCGCGCTGCTCATCGTCGAGACGCCCGACGAGGCTGCGGCCGCAGCGCTGAGCGATGCCGATCCGATGCTCACCGAGGGCATCGTCCTGGAGCGCAGCATCATCGAGTGGAACCCGGTCACCGGCGTCTTCGCCCAGGCCTGAGAGTCTGGGCCGCCCGTGGCCCTGCCCGGGCTCCGGGCGGGCGGCCTACAGCTGGCTGGAGTTGCGCTCGTGTTCCCTGTGGCGGGCCGGCTCGAGCTGGATGGTCGAATGGCCGATGTCGAAGTGCTCGGCCAGGCACTCGTCGAGCTGGTCGAGTATCCGGTTGGCGTGCGAGTTGGTGAAGCACTCGTCCGCGACGACGACGTGCGCGCTCACCGCGGTGACGCCCGACGTGACGGTCCACGCGTGCAGATCGTGGGCGGCCTGCACATGATCGACCTCGAGCAGATGCTCCCGGACCCTGTCGAGGTCGAGATCGGCGGGGGCCGCCTCCATGAGCACACGCACGGCCTTGACGGTGATCGGCACACCGGCCCTCACCATGAGGGCCACGACGACCAGGGAGGCGATCGCGTCGGCCCGCGTCCAGTCGGTGAGGCGGATGACGATGCCCGCGACGAGAGTGCCGATGAAGCCGAACAGGTCGGTGAGGATGTGCTGATAGGCGCCCTCGACGTTCAGGCTCGTCCTGTTCGCCGCCGCGATGAGACGCACGTCGACGACGTTCACGACCATGCCGGCCAGGGCCACGACGATGACCGGTACCGCGTCCACCTCGGGCGGGCTGACCAGGCGGCGGATGGCCTCGACGAGCACGATGGCCGCCACCACCAGGAGGCTCACGCCGTTGACCATGGCCGAGAGGATCTCGGCGCGGCGCCAGCCGAAGGTCATCGGCCCCTTGGGCGGGCGGGCGGCCAGACCGGCGGCCCACAGGGCGATGGCGATCGAGGCCGCATCGGTGAGCATGTGACCGGCATCGGACAGCAGGGCCAGCGAGCCGGTCGCCAGGGCGACGAGGACCTCGGTCAGCATGAAGGCCAGCAGGAGGGCGAGCGCTCCCCACAGGGGGCCACGGCGGGTGCCGGCGGTGACGGTCACACCATGGTCGCGGCCCTGGCGCCCGGGGGCATCATGGGCGTGGTCGTGCTGCATGAGGGTCTCCTGTTCGATCCGCCTGGGACCTACCTTAGGGGTGCCTCAGCTCATGAATCCAGACCGGAGAAGCTTCGGATCGCCGACCGTCTCGACGGGATCATGTCCCCCGGTCAGCACGGCTGGGAGAAACTGCTAACGATCCTCGGTCCGGGGCGCTCAGAGAAGAATCATCAGCAGCAGCACGACGACCGCCAGAACGGCCGCCCCGATGCCGAGGCCGAGCCCCAGCGAGGCCCTCGCAACGGAGGTTCCGCCGGGCCCGGCCGAGGGGTCGTTGACCTGTCCGGGGGCGAGGGCGACGTCGTTGACGGCTCCGGCGGGATCCCCGAAGCGGTACTGGACGGGCAGTCGCCCGCTCACCCTGGCGAGCTCGGCCCTGTCATCCGCGCTGAACAGCTGGTCCTGGAGTTCGTGGTAGTCGACCAGGTCGAGCCGGCCGTCGGCATAGGCCCTGCCGAGCAGCTCGTTGAGCCGGGCCCGGTCCTGCTCGAACTGCTCCTTCGGCACAGGGCTGTTCGTCATGGCTCAAGCCTATGCGGAACGGCCCGGCCCCGCGGCCCGCTGGTCCTGTCGAAGAGCCCGTCCGGTTCAGTCGAGCCCGGCGAAGGGCACGCCGAGTTCTGCGAGGCGCCCGCGGCCGCCGTCGGGCTCGGTGAGCACCCACAGGCCGTCGGGCATGACGGCCACCGTGTTCTCCCAGTGCGCAGCGCGCGAGGAGTCGCGGGTCACGACGGTCCAGCCGTCGTCGAGTTCGACGACGTCCTCGCCGCCGAGGGTCACCATGGGTTCGACACACAGGCACATGCCGGCCACGATGCGCGGGCCCCTGTGCGGGCGTCCCGCGTTCGGCACGTCCGGCGGCTGGTGCATGGCGGTGCCGATGCCGTGGCCGGTGTAGCCGCGCAGGATGCCGTAGGAGAGACCATGCGAACCGACCGACGACTCGACCCCGTGCGAGACGTCGCCGACGCGGGCGCCGGCCCGGATCCTGGCGATGCCGTCCCACATGGCCCGGCGGGTCGCCTCGGAGAGCGCCCGGGAGGCCTCGTCGACCTCGCCGACCTCGAAGGTGCGCGCGGCGTCGCCGTGCCAGCCCTCGACGACGGCGCCGAAGTCGATGGAGACGATGTCGCCGGCGGCCAGGACCCGTTCGCCGGGGATGCCGTGGACGACGACCTCGTTGACGCTGATGCAGGCCACCCCCGGATAGGGCGGGTAGCCCCAGTCGGCGCCGTAGTCGAGGAAGTTGCTCGTGGCGCCGTGCTCGGCCAGCACCTCGCGGCCGATCCGGTCGAGTTCGGCCGTCGTGACTCCGGGCTCGGCGGCAGCGCCCATCGCCTCGAGCCCGGCGGCCGTCACCAGTCCGGCCCTGCGCATGAGACGGATCTGGCCGGGGCTCTTGACCTCGATGCGTTCGCGCAGCACGTCAGGCCACGAAGGCGTCGACGGCCGCGACGATACGGGCGCCGACCTCCTCGACGGTGCCGTTGCCGTCGACCCTGACGAGCAGGCCGCGCCCCTCGTAGGCGTCCAGCAGGGGCCGGGTGGACTCGAGATAGACGTCCATGCGGTGGCGGATGGTCCCCTCGTCGTCGTCGGCGCGGCCCTCCACCTCGGCGCGCCCGAGCAGCCGGACGATGAGATCCTCGGGGTCGACGTCGAGGCAGATCACGGCGTCGAGTCCGACCGAATGGTCGGCCAGGTACTTCTCGAGGGCCTCGACCTGGTGCAGGGTGCGGGGGAAGCCGTCGAGCAGCCAGCCGGCGGCGGCATCGTCCCGGTCGAGGCGATCGGCGACGATCCGCTCGGTGAGCTCGTCGGGCACGTAGTCGCCAGCGGCCATGATGGCACTGACCCGTCTGCCGAGCTCCGTGCCCTGCCTGACGTTGGCGCGGAAGATGTCGCCGGTGGAGATGGCCGGGATGCCGTAGTGCTCTGCGATGCCGACGGCCTGCGTGCCCTTGCCCGCGCCCGGGGCGCCCATGATCAGCAGCCTCATGTGAGGAACCCTTCGTAGTTGTGCTGGTGGAGCTGGGACTCCACCTGTTTCATGGTGTCCAGACCGACGCCGACCATGATGAGCAGACTCGTGCCGCCGAACGGGAAGTTCTGGTCGGCGTTGAGCAGGATGATGGCCAGCGACGGGATGAGCGAGATGATCGCCAGGTACAGGGAGCCGGGGGCCGTCAGCCGGCTCAGAACGTACGACAGGTAGTTCTCGGTGGGCTTGCCGGCCCGGATGCCCGGGATGAAGCCGCCGTACTTGCGCATGTTGTCGCTGATCTCGACCGGGTCGAAGGTGATCGCCACGTAGAAGTAGGTGAAGAAGATGATCAGCAGCAGGTAGACGACGTTGTAGATGAGGCTGTCGCCGGTGCCGGCCAGATTCGTGGCGATCCACTCCGAGACCCTCCCGGTAGGACGGAAGACCGTGTAGAGCGAGGGCAGGTACAGGATCGATGAGGCGAAGATGACCGGGATGACGCCCGCCTGGTTGACCTTCAGCGGGATGTAGGTGCTGGAGCCGCCCATGAGGCGGTTGCCGACCATGCGCTTGGCGTACTGCACCGGGATGCGGCGCTGGGCCTGCTCGACGAAGACCACGCCCGCCATGACCAGGAGGCCGACGGCGACGACGATGATCATGAGCAGCCAGCCCTGATTGCCCGGGTGAGCGGTGCGGATGGCCCACATCGAGCTCGGGAAGCGGGCGGCGATCTGGGTGAAGATGAGGATCGACATGCCGTTGCCGATGCCGCGGTCGGTGATGAGCTCGCCCAGCCACATGATGAGCGAGGTGCCGGCGGTCATGGTGAGGATCATGACGACGATGGAGAAGACGCCCCTGTCGTAGACGACGGCCTGGCTGCAGGAGCTGTACAGCTGGCCCGACACGGCCAGCATCGTGAAGCTGGTGGCCTGCAGGACGGCGAGGACGATCGTGACCCAGCGGGTGTACTTGGTGATCGTCTCCTGGCCGGTGGAGCCCTCCTGCTTGAGGTTCTCCAGGTGCGGGATGACGACGGTCAGCAGCTGCAGGATGATCGATGCGGTGATGTACGGCATGATGCCGAGCGCGAAGACCGACAGGTGCAGCAGGGCGCCGCCGCTGAACAGGTTGATCATCGCGTAGGCGCCCGCCGTGTCGCCGGTGGTGGCGTCGGCTGCGCACTGCTGGATCGCGGAGATGTTCACATTGGGAGTGGGGACGGAGGCCCCGAGCCTGAAGATCACCAGGATCATCAGGGTGAACAGGATCTTCTTGCGCAGGTCCGATGACCGGAACGCGTTGAGGAAAGCCGAAATCACAACTGCACTCCCTGTTGGTGGACTGCCCGCCCAGTGCCGAGAGCGCCGGGAGGCCATGGCGCAACCAGGACAGCGTACCCCGTCGGTCGAGGCCCGGTGAATCCCCGCCGCTCCCGGACCGACCCGGTCGGCCGCGGGCGCCCCGTCCGGCTCACCGGACGGCGGGCGCGGTCCAGGGCCACCCGCTGCCGAGCGGGACGAACTCGCCGGCTCCCATGAGGGCGACCCGTTCGGCCAGCAGCGCGAAACCCCGATCGTTGAGCAGGCCGTCATGGATCGGGATGACGAAGCGGGCGCCGACCGCGCGGACGAAGTCGATCGTCTCGGAGACCTTGCCCCACGGGGCCATCAGCGGCACGGCCAGCACGTCGACGCCCTCGGGCACGGTGTCGATCTCGTCGCCGGGGTGGAAGAGCACGGGCTCGCCGGGGCCGTCGATGATCAGGCCGACGTTGCCGACGCGCGGGATCTCGGGATGGATCACCGCGTGCCTGCCGCCGACGGCGGCCACGGTGCAGTCCCCCACGGCGACCCGTTCCCCGGCGCCCAGGGCCACACCCCCGATCGCCGGGAAGTCCTCGAGGACGCCGGCCTCGGCGTACACGGGCAGGCCGGGGCGGTCGGCGATGAACTGCGGGAAACGCGCCGGATCGACGTGATCGGGGTGGCGGTGGGTGATGAACACGGCGTCCGGCCCGTCCAGGTCGGTCCAGCCCTCGGAGTAGTTGCCCGGATCGATCAGGATGCGGGCCCGGCCCGCCTCGACGAGAAGACATGAGTGACCGAAGCGCGTGATCTGCATGGCACCACTATGCCGCCAAGGGCGCCCGTGCGCGAGGGCGGGCGCTCACTCGTACCAGTCGGGCACAGGCTCGGCCGGGGCGTACTTGGCGCGGTAGGCGTTGAGGCGCTCGGCGATCATGAACGCCATCTCGAGGCTCTGGTTGCGGTTCAGGCGCGGATCGCAGGTGGTCTCGTAGCGTTCGGCCAGATCCGACTCGGACAGCTGGAAGGCGCCGCCCAGGCACTCGGTGACGTCGTCGCCGGTGAGTTCCATGTGGACGCCGCCGGGCCAGGTGCCCAACTGCTCGTGGACGTCGAAGAAGCCGTTGAGCTCGGCCACGACGGCCGCGTACTCGCGGGTCTTGAAGCCCTTGGGCGTCTCGAAGGTGTTGCCGTGCATCGGATCGCACACCCAGGCCACCTTGCGCCCGGAGGCCTCCACCCCCTCGACGATGGCCGGCAGCCTGTCGCGGACCGCGTCGGCCCCCATGCGGGTGATGAAGGTGATGCGGCCGGGGACGCGGTCCGGGTCGAGGCGATCGGCGATGGCCAGGGCGTCGGCAGCGGTCGCCGTCGGCCCGAGCTTGATGCCCAGCGGGTTGTGCACATGGCTGAGCAGTTCCGCCTGGGCGCCGTCGGGGTGGCGCGTGCGCTCGCCGACCCAGACCATGTGGCCGGAGGTGTCGTAGGGCAGCGCGCTGCGCGAGTCGATGCGGGTCATCGCGTACTCGTAATCGAGCAGCAGAGCCTCATGGCTGGCGTAGAAGTCGACGGTGCGCATGGTCCCGGCGTCGACGCCGCAGGCGGTCATGAACCCCAGGGCGCGCTGGATCTCGTCGGCGATGCGCTCGTAGCTGTCCTCGACGTGGGAGTCCTTGACGAAGCTGGCGTTCCAGGCGTGCAGCCGGCGCAGGTCCGCGAAGCCGCCCTTGACGAAGGCGCGCACTAGGTTGAGCGTGGCCGCCGAGGCGTTGTACATGCCGATCAGGCGCTGCGGATCATGCCGGCGGGCCTCCTCGGTGAAGGCGAAGCCGTTCACGGCGTCGCCGCGGTAGACCGGCAGGGTCACCCCGTCACGGGTCTCGGTGTCCTTGCTGCGGGGCTTGGCGTACTGGCCGGCCAGACGACCGATCTTCACGACCGGCACCTGCGCGGCGTAGGTGAGCACGACGCTCATCGCCAGGAGGACGCGCAACTTGGCCTTGATCGGATTGGCCTGAAGGCCCTCGAAGGTCTCGGCGCAGTCCCCGCCCTGCAGGATGAACGCCTTGCCGTCGGCGGCCCTGGCAATGCGCTCGCGCAGATCGTCGCACTCGCCGGCGAACACCAGCGGGGGCAGGTGCAGTAGCTCGTTGACGACGCGGGCGGCCTCGGCTTCGTCGTAGTGGGGCTGCTGCACCTGGGGCATGGCGTGCAGATCGTTCAGCGAGGGAATCAGTTCGGGCACCTTCACAAGGATAATGCCGGACCGGCCCACGGCCTTCCGGGGACCTCCGGCTCAGCGCCTCGCGCGGCCCCGGCCCTCGTTCCGGCCCGTTCGAGCGCGGGCCTGCGCCTCGGCGGCCGCGCGGGCCAGGTCCTGCTCGTCGCGTTCGCGCAGCATCTCGCGGCGTTCGGCCTCGGCGCGGCGCACCTGCGAGGCGGTCGGGTACTCGTTGGCCCTCGCCCACGCGTTCTGCCTGCGGGCCGCGGCCGCGAGCTCCTTGGCCTGGGCGGGCGTGGTGTCGGTGTAGGCCCGGCCGGTGAGGGCGGCGATCGCGCCCATGATCTCATCGGTGACACCGCGCAGCAGCACGCCGTCGAGGGCGTAGCTGAGCGCCGGGATCTCCCAGAAGCGCGAGAAGTCCAGGGGGACGCCGATGATCACCTTCGGGCCGAAGACGCGCCGCGTGACGGGCTTGAGCGGCCGGGGGCCGACCGCGGCCGGGACGATGCCGACGGGTACGACCGGAGCCCTTGCGGTCAGCGCCAGCCAGGCCACATCGGTGCCGCCGCGGTGGATGTCGCCGTCGGGGCTGGGAGCGCCCTCGGGGAAGACGAGGACCAGCCCGCCGTCGGCGAGCTCCCCGGCGGCGTCCCCGCCCTGCTCCGGGTCATCGATGGGGACGCGCCTGCCCGGCAGGCGACCGGCCGAGTCCGCGGCCAGGTGGACCGGGCGGTCGAGCGCCGCGCGGAGACGGGCGAAGTCGCCGGCCCAGACGTGGTTGGCGGCGAGAACCGCGCCGCCCGCGGGCAGGTTCTCAAGACCCTCTGCGTGCACCGACAGGGCCTGCTGGGTGCTCCTGGCGGCACGGCGGGTCCAGCCCCAGACGGCGCGGACACGGCCCGGCCTGGGCACCTGCTCGACCCGGGTCAGCTCGTCCGGGGTCGGCTGGCTCGACGGGGAGTCCGGGCTCTCGGCCGGCCC
>NZ_CAUTOU010000016.1:0-37586 GCF_963539965.1 uncultured Propionibacterium sp. | reverse complement strand
GGCGTCGCCGGAGCGGGCGTCGGGGGCCTTCGGCGCCCTGGGGCGCGCGACCGGAGCGGACGAGCCGACCTTGGGCGCAGACGAGCGCGGCGCCTTGGGGGTCGCCGCGGGCCTGGACGCGGATGACGAATCGCCCCCGGCGCCTTCGGACCTGACCTTCTCGGTCACCCTGCGCACTACGGGGGCCTCAATGGTTGACGAGGCGGAACGAACGAACTCGCCCATGTCCTTCAGCTTCGCCAGAAGTTCTTTGCTTTCGAGTCCGAGCTCCTTGGCGAGCTCGTAGACGCGGACCTTGGCCACTACTCTCCTTCAGGTCCGGGCGTCTGCCAGGACCGGCTAGTCGTCGATTGTGCTCATTGCTGCGTACTCATCGAGTGGTCATGAGCGTTAGCCCACTTTCTGAAGATCACTGGGAACACGCCGCACCTCACGGCACGACTGAATGCATGACTGCACGCCGGAGCGACGCGCACCGATCACTCTACTCCGGGACACCCCTTGCAGGCCAAATGGCGGGCCCGTCCGGACTCGGCGGATGCGCGGGGCCTCATCGCCCGAACGGCGTGCGGTCGACCGCGTCGGGGTTCACTGGCGCGCGGAAGCTGCGGGCGAACCCTCCGCGCAGCGCCCTGGTCCAGCACTCCCGGTCCGGATGCACCCAGGCGCCCCGGCCCGGCGCGCGGCAGGCCTCGTCCAGCACCAGCCCCCGGTCGGCGCGCACATAACGGCGCAGCGCGGACCGCTCGTCGGTACGACGGCATCCGACGCAGGTACGGATCGGTCGGGACGTGCTCACCCGGCAAGGATAACCGCGCCGCCCACCGGTCGCCCGGAGGGGCCGGGGAGCCTCTCGGCTCGTGTTGAATTCCCTGCGAGGGCATGCCATCCTCTAATTCAACAGATGTTGAAAGGATTTCCGATGGACTCCTCATCCGACACGAACCCCGCAGCCAACGGGGCGGGCGCCCCCGCGCGGCGCCGACGCGCCGGCGCCGCGGCGACTCGCGCCGCGATCATCGCCTCCGCCCGCGAGTTGTTCGCGGCCAAGGGCTACGCCGGTACCCCGGTGCGCGAGATCGCGCAGGGCGCGGGGGTCGACCCGGCCCTCATCAACCACTACTTCGGCGGCAAGGAGGCCCTGTTCGGGCAGGCGATGGAGATCCCGATCGAACCGCAGGAGGTCCTGGCCCGTTTCGCCTCGGTCACCTCCTCGGACGAGCTGCCCGAACTCGTCGCCAGGAGCTTCGTCGAGATCTGGGAGAGCCCGCGCAGCGGGCCGCAGATGACCGCCCTGCTGCGCCGCGCGCTTGACGACCCCGAGCAGCTGAGCACCCTCCTCGGCTTCCTGTTCTCCGCGCTGGTCGAGCCCGTTTCGGAGCGCTTGGAGGATCTCGCCCCCGAACAGGCGCGATTGCGCCTCACCATGACGGCCAGCCATCTGCTGGGCACGATCATCGCCCGCAGGATCCTGCGCATGGAACCACTGGCGAGCCTGAGTCCCGAGCGGCTCGTCGAACTGCTCCTCCCGGTGGTCCGCGCCGACCTGGCGCAGGGCGGGCAGGCGCCGGCGGTGCGCTCCGAGCACCTCGAGGAGGGCCACGGCCATGCGCTCTGACAAGGCGATCCTCACGAAGGGCCTGATCAAGAGATTCGGTTCGTTCACAGCCCTCGACGGCCTCGACCTGGAGGTCGCGCCGGGCGAGGTGCACGGCTTCCTCGGGCCGAACGGCGCGGGCAAGTCCACCACCATCCGCGTCCTGCTCGGCCTGCTGCGCGCCAGTGGCGGCCACGCCGAGCTGCTCGGCGGCGATCCCTGGCGCGACGCGCTCGAGCTGCACCGGCGCGTGGCCTACGTGCCCGGCGACGTCTCGCTGTGGCCGGGCCTGTCCGGCGGCGAGGCGATCGACCTGCTGGGCAGCATGCGCGGCGGACTGGACGGGCGGCGCCGCGACGCACTGATCGAGCGTTTCGAGCTGGAGCCCGCCAAGCGCGGCCGCCAGTACTCGAAGGGCAACCGGCAGAAGGTCGCCATCATCGCGGCGCTGGCCTCGGATGCCGAACTGCTCATCCTCGACGAGCCCACCTCCGGCCTGGATCCGCTCATGGAGGCCGCCTTCCAGTCCGAGATCGTCGCCGAGAGGGCCAGGGGCCGTACGGTGCTCCTGTCCAGCCACATCCTGTCCGAGGTCGAGGCGCTGGCCGACCGGGTGAGCATCATCCGCCATGGCCGCATCGTCTCCTCCGGCACCCTGGCCGAGCTGCGCGGCAGCACGCGCACGAGCCTCCGCACCCGTCTGGACCGGGCGCCCGGGAACCCGGCCGCGCTGCCCGCGCTGGCCGATGCGAGCCTCGGGGCCGACGGCGTGCTGAGCGCCGCGGTGGAGCCGGATCGCATCAACGAGGCGATGGCGGCGCTCGTCCCCTTCGGGATGTCCGATCTGACGGTTTCGCCCGCCTCGCTGGAGGACCTCTTCCTCCACCAGTACGGGGACGAGCCCGCAGCGGCCGGCACGGCCGGGCACGCGCAGGGGCAGGAGGGTGCCTGATGTCCCCCGCCACGACCGCCCGCGGGCCCTCGCTCCCGGCAGGCTTCCGACCTCTCCTGAGGACGACGCTGCGCCAGGACGGTCGCAACATCGCGCCGTGGGTCGTGCTCATCAGCGCCCTGTCGGCGAGTTCGATCATCGCCTACCGGTGGATCTTCCCCGATGCGGGCGACCGCGCGGCGCTGTTCCTGACGGTGTCCTCCAGCCCGGCGCTCGAGCTGGTCTTCGGACCGGCCCGCGATCTGATGACGAACGACGGCTTCAACGCCTGGCGCGCCGGCATGCTCGGCGCCCTGCTGTCGGGTCTCATGGCGATCCTGCTCGTCGTACGCAACTCCCGTGCGGACGAGGACTCCGGCCGCGCCGAGCTCATCGCCTCGGGCGTCATCAGCCGCCGGGCGCGTCTGCTCGTACCGATCGCGGTGACCGTCCTGGCCTCGGCCGGGCTCGGCGTGCTCTGCTTCGTCCTCACCCGGGCATTCGGCGGCGAGGCCGTCCCGACGCTCATCCTGTCGGCGACCTTCGCGGCCTCCGCACTGGTCTTCGGCTCGCTGGCCGCACTCACCGCGCAGCTCGGCTCCGAGGCGCATACCGCCAGTTCGATGGCCATCGGCATCATGGGCGCGCTCTACATCGTCCGCGGCTACCTCGACTCGAGCGGGGCGCCGGGCTGGACGCAGTGGCTGACCCCGTTCGGCTGGTTCGAACGGACCGGTCCGGCGATCGAGGACGACCCGTTGCCGCTGCTCACCGCCCTGGGACTGACGGCGGTGCTGTTCGGCGCGGCCATGATCACGGCCGGGCGCCGGGACCTCGGCCTCGGCGTCGTCTCCCCCCGGCCCGGACGGGCCTCGGCCCCGCATCTGAACGTCTGGTCGCTGCCCTGGCGCCTGCACCGCGGGGCGCTCGTCGGCTGGGGAGCGGCTTTCGCCGTGCTCGGATTCGTCATGGGCACGCTCAGCACCTCGGTGGGCTCGATCCTGGCCGACAACCCCGTGATCGCCGCCCTCCTGGCCTCGGGCGGGACGAGCATGGACGAGCTGTCGTCCTCCTTCATCGCGACGATCCTGCAGCTGCTGGGCATCATCGCCGCGGTCCTGGGAACGCAGCTCATCATGCGCATCCACTCGGAGGAGACCGATCACCGGGTCGAACCGCTGCTGGCCGGCCCGCTGCGCCGCAGCCGCTACCTGGCCGCCAATGTCCTGGTGGCGCTGGTGGCGACCGGGTGCGCGATGCTCATCGCCGGTGCCGGCATCGGCCTGGTGAACACGGCCGGGAGCACGGACGTCACGACCGGCGACGTACTGGGTCAGGCCGCCTGCACGATCCCGGCCGTCTGGACGCTGGTCGGGCTCACGGCGGCGGTCATCGGCGCGCGCCCGGCGATGCGCTTGATCGGCTGGGCGGGCATCGTGGCGACCTTCGGCATCACCCTGCTGGGCCCGACGTTCGGGCTGCCGGACTGGGCGCTGTCGATCAGTCCCATGCACCACGTGCCGAACATCACGGCGGACGGTGCATCGTGGAGCGGACCGATCGTCCTCGGGATCATCTCAGTGGTCCTGTTCGGAATCGGTTTCGCCGGTTTCCGGCGCCGTGACGTGCAGTGACCGGATCATGGGCGAATGGCGCGGGGACACGACCGGGACCGGTCCTCGAAGGCCCACCCGGGGCCCGAGGACGCGGGAAGCGGAGGGAACGGACGAGAAGCGGCTGGGATCCCCACCCCCTGGGATCCCAGCCATTAGGTGCAAACGAGCGGGAGGATAATTCACCCTCAACCGGTCGTTCATAACCTAATTTAAAAACTACCACAACGAAATGCCCGGGTCAACTGGAGGTTCCAGAGGGTGAGTCAGGGGTGATGTCGGGCCTGATGTCGATCCTCCATCCGGTCAGCCGCGCGGCGAGCCGGACGTTCTGCCCCTCCCTGCCGATGGCCAGCGAGAGCTGGTAGTCCGGCACGATGACGCGCGCGGTACGGGCCGCCTCGTCGATGACCTCGACGCTGACCGTCTTGGCGGGGCTCAGCGAATTTCCGACATACACGTCGGGGCTCTCGGACCAGTCGATGATGTCGATCTTCTCCTCGTTCAGCTCGTGCATCACGGCGCGCACGCGCTGGCCCATCGGACCGATGCAGGCGCCCTTGGCCGAGACGTCGGCGTTGTGCGAGACGACCGCGATCTTGGAGCGGTGGCCGGCCTCGCGAGCGATGCCCATGATCTCCACGACGCCCTGGTCCACCTCGGGGACCTCGAGCTCGAAGAGCTTCTTGACGAGATTCGGGTGGGTGCGGCTGACCATGACCCGGGGGCCGCGGGCCTCCATGCGCACGCTCACGACGTAGACGCGCAGGCGCCTGCCGTGCTCGTACGTCTCGCCGGGGACCTGCTCGGCCAGGGGCATGAAGCCCTCGATCTCGCCCAGGTCGACGCGCACGGTCTTGCTGTCGCCGTCCTTCTGGACGACACCGGTGAGGATGTCGCCCTCGGAGGCGCTGAACTTGCCGTACTTGCGTTCGTCCTCGGCCTCGCGCAGGCGCTGGAAGATCACCTGGCGGGCGGTGGACGCGGCGACGCGGCCGAAGTCGTCGGGGGTGTCGTCGTACTCGCCGATGAGATCGCCGTTCGCATCGTGCTCGGGGACCATGACCGAGGCCCGGCCGGACCTGCGGTCGAGTACGATACGGGCCCCGGGCTTGGGGCCGTCCGTCTTGGTGTAGGCGTTGTAGAGCGCATCCTCGATGGCGCTCACCAGGTAATCGAGGGGGATGTCCTTCTCATTGCCGATGGCCCTCAGGGCCGACATGTCCACGTCCACCTCAGGCCTCCTGATCCCTGCGGTTCATCTCGACCTGGACGACGGCGCGGCGCACCTCGGCGAAGTCCACGCGCCGCCTCCGCCCGTTGACGTCCAGCTCGGCGCCGGTCCCGTCAACGTCCCGGATCCGGCCGACGAACGCACCGCCTCCGACGGGGGTGATCCTGACCAGCCGGGAGGCGTTGCGGCGCCAGTGGGCCGGGCGCTCCAGCGGCGAGGACACACCGCGGGAGCCGACCTCGAGCGTGTAAGGAGCATTGCCGACGGCATCGGAGCCGTCGAGCGCGGCCGAGATGGCGCGCGTGGCCTCGGTGATGTCGTCGATGGCGGGGCCATGGCCGTCGGGGCCGTCCCCATCGAGAATGACGCGCAGAACACTGCGCCCACCGGTGTCCACCACGGTGAGATCGTCCAATTCGAGTCCGTGCGCGGCCGCGATCGGCCCGAGCACGGATACCAGCGTTGATTCTTTCACAGACCGGCCCCCTCATCCTCTTGTTGCCTCGGTTGTCCTCTCCAGCATAGGCGAGGGCGCGGGCGCAGCAGCCCGCACTAGGGTGTTGGGCATGGTCTCCCGCAGGATGATTCTGGCCGTCCCCGTCCTCGGCTCATTCGCGGCCTGCGCGCCCTCCCCCGTCGTCCGGGCCGGGTCGGCGGCCGCGACGGACGCACTGGGCCCCGACGACCCCCGATACGTCGGCGCCGTGGTCGAGACCGATCTGGCCGCACTCGTCGAGGCCTGCCGCACCGCCGTGTCCGGCCGCCAGGGCGGCGAGGACCTGGGCGCGTGGTGCGAGGGCGCGGCGACCGCGCACGCCTCGCACATCCAAGTGCTGCTGCAGGCCGACCCGCTGGGCGGCACGAGCAGCGATCATTCCCCGACCGCGGACTCGCCGGCGCCGAGCACCACGGCCGCGCCCACCGGCCCGGCCGCCGCGCAGGACTCCCTCGCGCAGGCCTACCAGGACGCGGTCGCCTCGCACTCCGCAGCGGCGGCCGCCGAGCAGGACGCCTCGATGCGCATGCTCTGGAGCTCCCTGGCCGTCTTCGCCGGGCGCTCGGCGGCCGTCATGAACGGCTCGACGCTCTCCCCCGCCCCGATCGCCGGGCAGGCCGTTCCGGTGCGCGTGGGGGCCGGAAGCGCCCTGGACGCCGCCGCAGCGCTCGTCAGCCGCGTCGACGCGCTGCGCTACGGGCTGGAGACGATGATCGGTCGTTCGGGCGGGACCCGTCCCGACATGTCGTCCCGCCGCAACCAGGTCGACGCCCTGCGCGTCGACCTGGCCGAGCGCATCGCCGCGGACGGCGGGCAGGCCGCCGGCCCCGACCTGGAGTACGGGCTGAGCGGTGATCCCGACGACGCGGATGCCCGCGACGGCATCTGGGCCGGGTTGGAGGACGACGTGCTGGCCGGCTGGCTGCGGCTGGCCGCCGCCACGCCGGGGGCGAGCGGCTCGTCCTCGTCGAGCCCGGGCGAGAGCAGCATCCAGCAGGCCCCCGGTCTGTACGGCCTGGACGAGATCGTCGGCAAGGCCGTGGAACAGGCGGGTCAGGCGCCCCTGCACGGGCTCGGTACGAGCTGGTGGCCCGGCTGGGTGTGAGGCCCCGTGAAGGGGGCCCAATGGGCCCGCGGTTCTGCCCGAGGCGCGCGGGGAGGCGGGGGTGGAGCCGCAGCGGCGGCAGGCGGGGAGGGCTTCTGCCCGAGGCGCGCGGGGAGGCGGGGGATCACTCGTCGCGGACGGCGGCGAGCACCTGCTCGACCACCTCGTCCACGCCGATCTCGCGTCGTTCGCCGCTGGCGCGGTCGCGCAGTTCGACGACGCCATGGGCGAGACCACGGCCGACCACCAGGATGGTGGGCATGCCGAGCAGCTCGGCGTCGTTGAACTTCACCCCGGGGCTGGCCCCGCGGTCGTCCAGCAGGACGGGGACGCCGGCCTCGTCGAGGGCCTCGGCGATCTCGGCGGCCTTGGCGGCGATCTCGTCGCCCTTGCCGGTGGCGAGCACCTGCACCTGGAACGGTGCGACCTCGCGCGGCCAGCACAGGCCCCTCTCGTCGCAGCTGGACTCGGCGATCATGGCGACGGCCCGGGTGACGCCGATGCCGTAGGACCCCATGGTGACGGTGACGAGCCTGCCGTTCCTGTCGAGGACCTTCAGGCCCAGGGCCTCGGCGTACTTGCGTCCGAGCTGGAAGACGTGGCCCATCTCGACGCCGCGGGCCAGGCTCAGCGGGCCGGAGCCGTCGGGGGCCGGGTCGCCCTCGCGGATCTCGGCGACGTCGCCGGTGCCGTCACCGGTGAAGTCCCGGCCCGCGACCAGCCCGATGACATGGCGCTGGTCCTCGTTGGCGCCGGTCGCCCAGCTGGTGCCGGGCACGACGCGGGGATCGAGCAGATAGCGCACCCCGGCGGGGGCCTCGGCGCCGAGGAACTGGGCGCCCTCCTTGGCCGGGCCGATGTAGCCCTTGACGAGCTGCGGGAACCGCTCGAAGTCCTCGTCGGTGAAGTCAACGACCTCGGCCGGGGCCATGGCCGCCTCGAGGCGTCTGGGGTCCACGGCGCGGTCGCCCGGCAGGCCGATGACGACGGGCTCGCGGGCGCCGCCCGGGGCCACCGTCATGAACACGACGTTCTTGAGGGTGTCGGCGGCGGTCCAGGCGCGATCGGGCCGCGGGTAGCTGCTGTTGAGCAGGTCGACGAGGGTGTCGATGGTCGGCACCTCGGGCGTGTCGACGACCCTGGCGGCGGGGGCGTCATCGTACGGCACCGGGTCGGGCGCCGGGACGGTGACGGCCTCGATGTTGGCCGCATAGCCCCCGGGCGAGCGCACGAAGGTGTCCTCGCCGTTGTCGGTGACGGCCAGGAACTCCTCGGAGGCCGAACCGCCCATGGCGCCGGCGTTGGCCCTGACGACGACGTACTCGAAGCCCAGGCGGTCGAAGATCCGGATGTAGGCCTCGCGGTGCCTGGCGTAGCTGGCGTCCAGACCCTCGTCGTCGACGTCGAAGGAGTAGGAGTCCTTCATGACGAACTCGCGTCCGCGCAGCACACCGGCGCGCGGACGGGCCTCGTCGCGGTACTTGTTCTGGATCTGGTAGAGCGTGACCGGCAGGTCCTTGTAGGACGAGTAGAGGTCCTTGACCATGAGGGTGAACATCTCCTCATGGGTGGGTCCGAGGAGCATGTCGGCGCCCCTGCGGTCGACCAGCCGGAAGAGGTTGGGGCCGTACTCGGTCCACCGGCCGGAGTCCTCGTAGGGCTCGCGCGGCAGCAGGGCCGGCAGGCGGACCTCCTGGGCGCCCATGGCGTCCATCTCCTCACGGACGATGGCTTCGACGCGCGACAGGACGCGCAGGCCGAGCGGCAGCCACGAGTAGATGCCGGGAGCGACGCGGCGGATGTAACCGGCCCGGACGAGGAAGCGGTGGCTGGGGACCTCCGCGTCCGCCGGGTCGTCGCGCAGCGTGCGCACGAAGAGCGTGCTCATTCGGGTAATCACGGGAACAGGAGCCTTTCTCGAAGCCATGCCGAGCCAATCCTAGACGGTATGGGCGGCCCCGGACCGGACGAGGTTCTGGTGGGCCGGGCCTGATCGCGCAATGACGCGTGGGTTGCTGGACGGGGGCGTCCTGTCCGGCCTTCCACGGCATGCGCGGGAGGCCCCGGCTGTTCACTGAGCGTACGAGTGCTGGCCTGATTCCGACGCGTGGAGACTTCGGCGCCGTCGCAACGGTGGAGGATGTCCCCGTGGGCCGTCATCTGGGCTCCCCTCCTCCCGCCTGACCGCCCAGGCCACGGCTTCGTGGACGAGCGCACGCCCGAGGTCGGCGTGCGGGCCGACGAGCTCTTCCGCGGCCAAGGCATCGGGCGCAAGGCTTCGTGACGGTCGCCGGCCGCGAGGACGATGGGGTCGTGGTGACGGAACTTCAGCAGTAGCAGGTGGACGCGAGCGAGCCCCCAGGCGCTCGCGGCCCGCGCGGCGGTCCGGCCCCGGAGGGCGTGGGTCATGACGTCGTGGTCACAGAGCGGGAATGAGGGAACGGGCCCCTGACCGGCATGATGGTGGTGCTGAAGCCGTCCATCTGCTGGAAGGGGATCCGTTCCGTTGACCCACCGCGATGTCCCGCCGACCGTGCTCGGAAGGCGGCGGGCCGTTGCCCAGGGGATCGAAGCCGGTCGTCCGAATCGTCCGCGTCTCCGGAGTCGCCCAAACCCTCCAGTACCAAACCCTCTAGTAGAGGATGGTGCCGAGCTCGCCGACCTGCCGGAAGCCCACGTGGGCGTAGACGGCGCGCGCGGCGGTGTTGTAGTCGTTGACGTACAGCGAGACCACCGGGTGCCGGCGGCGGGCCAGTTCGACGACGCGGGCCATGGCGGGCGCCGCCAAGCGCCTGCCCCGCATCTCGGGGCTCACCCACACGCCCTGGATCTGGCAGGCGTCGCGGTGGACGGCGCCGATGTCGGACTTGAACCAGAAGCGCCCCGAATCCTCGTCGTAGGCGCCGAACGCCCGTCCCGTCCCGATGAGTTCCCGCATGTGCGTGGCGTAGCTGTTGGTGGCGTCGAGAGGGCTGGCGCCGACCTCTTCGGTGTACATCGACACGGCGGCATCGAAGTAGGGCTCGAAGCGGTCAGCGGTGACCGGTTCGATGCGCCGGTCCCCGGGCACGTCCGGCGACCGGTCGATGGCCATGAGCGGCTGGTGGACACGGATGGACCGGGCACCGAGCCACGCCCCGCCCCAGCGGGAGACGAGGCGCTCGTAGATGGCCATGACGCTCGAGGAGCGCCCCATGATCGCCTGGCTGGTACGGCGCGGGCCCAGATGGTCCACGAAGGCGTCGAGGGCCCCGGAGTCGTCGCCGGCGAGGACCAGGTTCGCGCCCGCATGGCAGGCGGCTGTCAGCCCGCCGCCGCGGAAGTAGCCCCAGATGCGGCAGCCGAGGGCGGCGGCCGAGAGACCGGCCGCATCGAGGCGCGAACTGATGAAGACGTTCTCCAGCGGGTGCTCGCCCAGCAGGGCGCGCAGCGCCGGAAGGTCCACCGGACCGAGGACCCGTGCTCGGCCCCGCAGCGGGACGGGCGAGACGGGACCGGCCGGATGGGCGAAGGGCATCAGACGACGACCTGCGGCTCGCCCTGCTCCTGGAACTCCGCCGCCATCTCGTGGGCCATGGTGATGAGGGTCCCGACGATCTCGTTCTCGGGCACGGTCCTGATGACCCGGCCCCTCTGGATGATCTGTCCCTTCCCGTTGCCGGAGGCGACGCCCAGATCCGCCTCGCGGGCCTCGCCGGGACCGTTCACGACGCAGCCCATGACGGCCACGCGGATCGGGACGGTCATGTCCTTGAGCGCCTCGGTGACCTGCTCGGCCAGCGTGTAGACGTCCACCTGGGCGCGACCGCAGCTGGGACAGCTGACGATCTCGAACTGGCGGGGGCGCAGGTTGAACGACTCGAGGATCTTGACGCCGACCTTGACCTCCTGGACCGGGTCGGCCGACAGGGAGACGCGAATGGTGTCGCCGATGCCCTCGGCCAGGAGCGCCCCGAAGGCGACGGAGGACTTGATGGTGCCCTGGAAGGCGGGGCCCGCCTCGGTGACGCCCAGGTGCAGCGGGTAGTCGCAGGCGGCGGACAGGCGGCGGTAGGCCTGGACCATGATGACCGGGTCATGGTGCTTGACCGAGATGGCGAAGTCGCCGAAACCGACCTCCTCGAAGAGGCGGGCCTCGTTGAGGGCGGACTGGACGAGCGCACCGGCCGGGTCCGTCCGGTACATCTCCATGAGACGCTTGTCGAGGGAGCCGGCGTTGATGCCGATGCGCAGGCCGGTGCCGTGATCGGTGGCGGCCTCGGCTATCTCGGAGATCTTGTCATCGAACTTCTTGATGTTGCCGGGGTTGACGCGCACGCCGGCGCATCCGGCCTCGATGGCCGCGAAGACGTACTTGGGGTTGAAGTGGATGTCGGCGACGACCGGGATCGGGGACTTGGCGGCGATGGCGGGCAGTGCCTCGGCGTCGTCCTGGCTCGGGACGGCCACGCGGACGATGTCGCAGCCCGCGGCGGTCAGCTGCGCGATCTGCTGCAGCGTCGCGTTGATGTTCGCCGTAAGAGTGTTGGTCATCGACTGCACGGAGATCGGGGCGTCGCCACCCATTGCGATCTTCCCGATGCGGATCTTGCGGGTCCTGCGCCGTACGGCGACAGTCGGGGCCGCTTCCTGCGAGTCGATGAGAAGGTTGTCAGCCATGCCCCAAGGGTATCCGGCCCTCAAGGACGGGGACCCGGTCAGGCTGTTCTCCAACCCGCCCAGGAGCCCTCACCGGTGCGCGGTCCGCCCGGCGACGGGGACCGGTGGTCATCGGGCCTCAGCACGCAGGACCCGCGGCGCGCCGTCGCGCCCACGCATCGGCGGCCAGCACGGCTTCGATGCTCAGCCCGGCGTCGCCCCGATGACCGTCGGCCAGATGCTCGTCGAGGACCCGTGCGATCGTGTCGGTGATCTCCAGGAAGCCCATGCGCCCCTCGCAGAAGGCGTCCACGCAGGTCTCGTTGGCGCCGTTGAAGACGGCCGGTGCGGTGCCGCCCGCCCGGCCGGCGCGGCGGGCCAGCTCGACGGCCGGGAAGGCCTGCGAGTCGAGCGGTTCGAAGGTCCAGCCGGTGGCCTCCGACCAGTCGCAGCCGGCGGCGGCGCCTGCCATGCGTTCGGGCCAGGTCAGGGCCAGGCCGATGGGCAGCCTCATGTCGGGCGGGGAGGCCTGCATGATCGTGGCGCCGTCGAAGAATTCGACCCCGGAGTGGACCACCGACTGGGGGTGCACGACGACGGTGATGTCGTCCAGGTCCACGTCGTAGAGCAGGGCGGCCTCGAGCAGTTCCAGGCCCTTGTTGACGAGGGTGGCCGAGTTGATGGTGATGACGCGGCCCATGGCCCAGGTGGGATGGGCCAGAGCCTGCTGCGGCGTCACGTCGGCGAGCTCGGCGCGGCTCCTGCCCCGGAAGGGGCCGCCGGAGGCGGTGAGCACGAGCCTGCGCACTTCGCGCCGTCCGCCGCCGCGCAGGCACTGGGCGAAGGCGGAGTGCTCGGAGTCGACGGCGACCAGCTGGCCGGGCCGGGCCCTGTCGGTGACCAGGTGCCCGCCGACGACGAGGGACTCCTTGTTGGCCAGGGCCAGCGTCGTCCCGGCGTCCAGGACGGCGAGAGTGGCCAGCAGACCGGCCGCGCCGGTAATGGCGTTGAGGACGACATCGGCCTTCACGGCGGAAAGCTCCGCACTGGCCTCGGGGCCGCAGATGAGAGCGGGACGATCGGCGCCACCGGCCGCCTCGAAGGCGGCCCAGAACTCGTCCTCGTGCCCGGCCGCGGCGATGCCGACCGCCCTCGGGGCGAAGTGCGCCGCCTGCTCGGCGAGTCGGGCGATCCGGTTCCCTCCGGCGCCGAGCGCCACGATGCGGAAGTCCCCGCGCCGGGCGTCGATCACCTCGCAGGTCTGCATTCCGATCGAACCGGTACTGCCCAGAAGCACAACATCTCGCACCCGCGTGATTATGGCCCCGTGCGCCCGGCCATGGGAAACCGGGCCGGATCACTGTTCACCTTGGCGGCCAGCTGGCCGCAGGCGCCATCGATCTCGCGGCCGCGGGTGTCGCGCACGGTCACGGGGATGCCGTGCCTCTCCAGGTGCTCGACGAAGGCCTTCTCGTCCTGACGGCGCGAGGCGGTCCACCTGGAGCCGGGCGTCGGGTTGAGCGGGATGAGGTTGACGTGCACCCAGCCCCGGTCGCCGCGCTCGGCGAGGCGGCGGGCCAGCAGGTCGGCGCGCCAGGCCTGGTCGTTGACGTCCTTGATGAGGGCGTACTCGATGGAGACACGGCGTCTGCTGACCCGGGCGTACTCCCGGGCGGCGTCGAGCACCGCGTCGATGTCGAAGCGCTGGTTGAGCGGCACCAGCTCATCGCGCAGCTCATCGTCGGGAGCGTGCAGCGAGACGGCCAGCGTGACGGGGAGGCCCGCCTCGGTGAGCCGGCGCATGCGCGGCACCACGCCGACGGTCGAGACGGTCAGGCCGCGAGCGGAGATGCCCAGGCCGTCGGGCTCGGGGCGCGAGAGCTCCTCGACCGCGGCGAGCACCGACGCGAAGTTGGCCAGGGGCTCGCCCATGCCCATGAAGACGACGTTGTTGACGCGCGCCGGCCCGCCGGGTACCGCGCCCCGGGCCAGCAGACGGGCGCCGTGGAGGACCTGCGCGACGATCTCCGCGGCCGACAGATTGCGCTGCAGACCGCCCTGGCCAGTGGCGCAGAACGGGCAGCCCATGGCGCAGCCGGCCTCGGAGCTGATGCAGATGGTGGTGCGGTGGGGGTAGCGCATGAGCACCGACTCGACGATCGAGCCGTCGTGCAGGCGCCACGCGGTTTTGACGGTGGCGCCCCGGTCGGCGGTGAGCTCCTCGATGGACTCCATGAGCGGCGGGAAGAGGGTCTGCGCGATCCGTTCCCGCGCGGCGGCCGGAAGATCGGTCCATCCGGTGGGGTCGTCCTCCAGACGGGTGAACCAGTGGGTCGAGATCTGCCTGGCGCGGAAGGCCGGCAGGCCCATGGCCCGCACCGCGTCGACGCGCTCGGCCGGAGCGAGGTCCATCCAGTGCCTGGGCGGGCGCCGTCCGGGCCCCGCGGACATGATCCTCTCGATGGTGAGGGCCCTGACCGGCTCGGTGGTGTTCCGGCTCACACCACGAGAAGGTACATCACGAACCAAGCCGCTGGAGCCGACAGGACGATCGAGTCGAGCCGGTCCATCGCCCCCCCGTGCCCGGGCAGGACGTGAGACATGTCCTTGATGCCGGCATCGCGTTTGATCGCGGACTCCACCAGGTCGCCGAGGGCGCCGATGGCGCCGACGACGACACCCATCAGGGCGCCCACCCAGAGAGGGGCGTGGAGCATGAGGCGAACGGAGAGGGCGCCGGCCACGAGGGCGACGACCAGGCCGCCGGCCAGGCCCTCCCAGCTCTTGGCGGGGCTGACCCTCGGGGCCATCCTGTGCCTGCCGAGCATCACCCCGAGGGCGAAGGCGCCGGTGTCGCAGGCGATGACCGCGATGAGGAAGCACAGCACGCGGCTGCCGCCGTGGTCATCGGCGAGCATGAGCGTGCAGGTGGAGCCGAGCAGCGGCAGGTAGCCGATGGTGAAGAGGCTGGCAGCGGCGTCCTTGACGAACCCCCTCGTGCCCTGGGGGATGCGCACCAGCAGGCAGACGACCACCATGAGGGCGAGCACTCCGATGATCACGCCCATCGCGCGCTCGCGCTCGCCCGCGCCGAACAGGGCGTAGGAGGCGAGCACGAGGACGGGCGTGCCGATCAGGATGGGCCACCGGGCCGGACGGGCGCCGATCCGCTCGACGGCATTGCAGACCTCCCAGACGCCGGCCGTCAGGGCGACCACGATGAAGACCGCGAAACCCCAATGCCACCACAGCAGGGTGGCGATGACGATCGCGCCGAGGACGACGCCGGTCGTGATGGCGACCGGTAGATTGCGGCCCGTCCGGTGCTCGCGGACGGGCCGGCCGTCGGCCGCCGTCGGATCCGTGGAGGTCATGGCTGTCGATACCGGCGTCGATGCCCTCAGACGGACATCAGCTCCTGCTCCTTGGCCTTGAGCAGGTCGTCGATCCGGGCCACGTGCCTCCTGGTGGTGGCGTCGAGATTCTTCTCGGCGCGCTTGGCCTCGTCCTCGCCGATCTCCTTGTCCTTGACCTTCCTCTTGATGGCCTCGAGAGCGTGATGGCGGTGGCCGCGGATCGTCACGCGGGCCTCCTCGGCCTTGCTCCGCACGACCTTGATGTACTCCTTGCGGCGCTCCTCGGTGAGCTCGGGCAGGACGCAGCGGATGGCGTTGCCGTCGCTGGCCGGGTTGACGCCGAGGTCCGAGTCGCGCACGGCCCTCTCGATCGCGCCGAGGGCGCCCTTGTCATAGGGCGTGATGAGCATGGTGCGGGGCTCGGGTGAGCTGAAGGAGGCCAGCTGCTGGAGCGGGGTCGGCGTGCCGTAGTAGTCGGCCTCGAGCTTGTTGAACATGGCCGGGTTGGCGCGGCCGGTGCGCACGGTGGCGAAGTCCTCCTTGGCGAAGGCGATGGTGCCCCCCATCTTCTTCTCGGCGCCCCTGATGATTTCTGCCGTCACGATGGTTCCTTTCGGGAAGTGCTGTGCCCTGCCGGTCAGCAGTGCACGAGGGTGCCGATCTTCTCGCCGCGTACAGCCCGCATGATGTTGTCGGGGTCGTCGAGGTTGAAGAAGATCATGTTGAGATCATTGTCGCGGGCCAGGCTGACGGCCGTGGCATCGGCGACCTTCAAGTCCTGGGTGAGGAACTGGTCATAGCTCAGGTCGGAGTACATGGTGGCGTCCGGATCGGTGCGCGGATCGGCGTCGAAGACGCCGTCGACGCCGTTCTTGGCCATGAGGAGCACCTCCGCGCCGATCTCGAGGGCGCGCTGGGCCGCGACCGTGTCGGTGGAGAAGTACGGCATGCCGGAGCCGGCGGCGAAGATGACGATACGGCCCTTCTCCATGTGGCGCTCGGCGCGGCGCGGGATGTAGGATTCGGCGACCTGGCCCATGGTGATGGCGCTCTGGACGCGGGTGGGCACGCCCTCCTTCTCGCAGAAGTCCTGCAGGGCGAGCGCATTCATGACGGTGCCGAGCATGCCGATGTAGTCGGCGCGGTCGCGGTCCATGCCGCCGGCCTGCAACTCGGCGCCGCGGAAGTAGTTGCCGCCGCCGACGACGACGGACACCTGCGTGCCGGCCCTGGTCACCGCGACGATCTGCCTGGCGATGGTGCGGACCATGTGCGGGTCGACGCCGAGTTTCCCGTTGCCGAAGGCCTCGCCGGAGAGCTTGAGCAAGACGCGATGGAAGGGTTCGGGCACGTTGTCCTCCTGAGGCACGAGTCGGCACGGTCGCGGCGTTGGGGACACTCTACCGGTTGCGGGCCCGCCCTACCGGCAGGGTCGTTCGTGTCGAGGCGGCCGCGCCGCGCGCAGCGGCGGCTCGCGCCGGCGGACGGCCCGGGATGCGGCAGCGCCCGGGCGCATGCCCCACGTGTCCGGGACGTCCGGTTCCCGGCGGGCGTGCCCGGCAATGCCCGTGGGCCCCGCCCCGGTCGTCTCCGGGTGGGGGTCCGGATCCGGGCTCAGGCGCCCGCCGCGAAGCGCACGAAGCGCGTCACCGTGACGCCGTGGTCGTCGGCCAGCTGGCCGACAGACTTCTTGTCATCGGCGACGCTGACCTGCTCGAGCAAGCAGACGTCCTTGTAGAAGGCGTTGACGCGACCCTCGACGATGCGCGGGATGATCCTCTCGGGCTTGCCCTCCTCCTTCGCGGTCTCCTCGGCGATGCGCTGCTCCTTGGCGAGCACATCGGCGGGGACGTCCTCGCGGGAGAGGAACTGGGGGCTCATCGAGGCGATCTGCAGCGAGACCGAGTGGATGAATTCGGCGTCGTCGCCCTCGTAGGCGACGGCCACCCCGACCTGCGGGGGCAGGTCGGGGTTGCGCCTGTGCAGGTAGACGTCGATGGTCCCGGGCAGATAGGCGGCGTCGGCCAGCTCGATCTTCTCGCCGATCCTGGCGGCGATCCGCTCGACGGCCTCGCCGACGGTGCGGCCGTCGGCGAGCTGCGCCTCGAGGGCCGCCTGGCGGCCGTCGGCCCCGGCCCTGTCGACGGCCTCGGCGATGGCCTCGCCGAGTTCGATGAACTCGGCGTTCTTGGCGACGAAATCGGTCTCGGAGCCGAGGTGGATCAGGGCATTGCCCGAGGCGGCGACGAGACCGTTGGCGGCATCGCGGTCGGCGCGCTTGGCGGCCTTGGCGGCGCCGCTCACGCGCAAGACCTCGACGGCCCTCTCGAAGTCGCCGCCGGCCTCGGTGAGGGCCTTCTTGGCGTCCATCATGCCGGCGCCGGTCGCGTCGCGCAGCTTCTTCACATCAGCGGCTTTGATTGCCATGCGGGTATCCGTTCCTAACAGTTCGTGTTCACTCGGCCTGGGCGGCCTCGGTCTGGGCGGCGTCGGCGACCTCGGCGTTCAACCGGCCGGCCTCGGGGTCGGTCTTCTCGGTCTGGACGGCCTTGTCGCCGGACTCGAGGAGCTCCTTCTCCCACTCGGCCATGGGCTCAGCAGGGGCCCCGCTCCGGGTCTGGGCGTCGGAGCGGGCCAGCAGGCCCTCGGCGCAGGCGTCGGCGATGATGCGCGTCAGCAGGGAGACCGAGCGGATGGCGTCGTCGTTGCCCGGGATCGGGTGGTCGACCTCGTCGGGATCGCAGTTGGTGTCGAGGATCGCGACGACGGGGATGCGCAGCTTGCGGGCCTCGTCGATGGCCAGGTGCTCCTTCTTGGTGTCGACGATCCACACGGCCTGGGGCGTCCTGCCCATGTCGCGGATGCCGCCGAGGGACTTGGCCAGCTTGTCCCTCTCGCGGGAGAAGCCGAGGAGCTCCTTCTTGGTGAAGCCGCCGGGCTGAACGGTCTCCAGATCCATGGCCTCGAGCTCCTTCAGACGGGAGATGCGCTTGCTGATGGTCTGGAAGTTGGTGAGCATGCCGCCGAGCCAGCGCTGGTTGACGAAGGGCATGCCGACGCGCAGGGCCTGCTCCTCGACCGACTCCTGGGCCTGCTTCTTGGTGCCGACGAAGAGGATCTGGCCGCCCCTGGCGACGGTCTCCCTGACGAAGGCGTAGGCGCGGTCGATGTAGGCCAGGGACTGACGCAGATCGATGATGTAGATGCCGTTGCGCTCGTTGAAGATGAAGCGCTTCATCTTCGGGTTCCAGCGGCGGGTCTGGTGACCGAAGTGAACGCCGCTCTCGAGCAGTTGGCGAGCAGTGACGACGGCCATTGCCGTCTCCTTTCGTGGTTGTCGGACGCGGTTGCCCGCTTCCCCTGATGCGCTCGTCCCGGTACCCGGGGCCCGTCGCCCCGGGACCACGCCGGAAGCCCACGATCGCGCGATGACGACCGTTTCCGCGCATGCGAAGTCAGTCCGCCGGTGCGGACTGCGCAGATCAGTCTACGTGGCGATGCCCCCTGTGGGAAATTCGGTCCCCGGTACGGGCCCTGCGGGCGAGCGGGGCGGGCTCCCATCCGGCGTCGGAGTTTTCCACAGACTGCTGCGGAGCGGAAAGTCCGACCGCAGGTGCGCACACTCCGGGCATGACGAACGCACCCAGCACGCGCCCGCGGCCGGCCGATGAGCCGGGGCCGCGATCCCACCGTCCCACCGCAACCGTCCGGCCCGGACGTCCACGACGATTCACGGGCCCGGCCCGGGGCGCCGTCGTGCTGGTGCAGTGCGTCCTCATGCTGATCGCGGCCTGCCCCGGCATGGCCCAGGCCGATGGCGCACGTGTGATCCCCATCGACGGCCCCGTGCTGCGGGGCTACGATCCGCCGGCCAGGAAGTGGCAGGCCGGGCACCGGGGTGTCGACCTGGGCGGCATTGACGGCGACGTCGTGCACGCGGCGGCCGACGGCACGATCACCTTCGTCGGGACGATCGACGGCCTGCAGATGATCACGGTCACCCACACCGGCGGCCTGCGCACCACCTACCAGCCGGTGGCCCCCGTCGTCGCGCGGGGCGATCACGTGACGGCGGGCCAGCAGATCGGCACCCTGCTGGAGGGTCACTGCTCCGAGCGGGCCTGCCTGCACCTGGGTCTCAAACGCGGCGACGAGTACCTGGACCCGCTGGCCTGGATCAACGGGGGCAACGGCACCGGCGAGGTGAGTCTGCTGCCCGCCGATGCCTCGATCCACCGGGTGCTGCCGGCCTGGTGGGTGGAGCGCCTCCGTCAGGCGGCGAATACGGGCGGCGGGGCGCCGGGGTGGCCCGCCGACGGGCCCGTCACCTCACCGTTCTCGAATCGGATCAACCCGATCCTCGGCACCTATGAGCTGCACGACGGGCTCGACATCGGAGCCTCGTGCGGCTCGCCGGTAAGGGCGGCATGGTCGGGCACGGTCACCTACGCGGCGCCGATGCAGGGCTTCGGCAACCGCATCGAGGTCGACCACGGCACGATGGAGGGCCGGCACCGCTCCAGTTCCTACAACCACCTCGCCGACGAGAGCATCGGCCTGGTGCGGGTGGGCGACCACGTCGAGGCCGGCCAGGTGATCGCCTACGTCGGCACGACGGGCCTGTCCACCGGCTGCCACCTGCACTTCTCGGTCTACCTGGACGGCTCGGCCGTCGATCCCGCGCCATACCTGCCGTGACCGGGCGTGTCGCCAGAACCCGGGCTCCGCCCGAAGAGGCCCCGAGCGGACCGGGGCACGCGTCCGTCGGCCGCCGGGGCCGGCTCACCGGCCCCGCTGGGACCCGCCCCGAGCGGAGACGGCCGGGTGTACGTCACGTCCGACGGCCACCGGCTGCCGTTCGGCCCGGCCGATGTCCGCGGCCTCGACGAAGCGAGGGAGCACGTCATCGCGGGCAGCACCCGCCACAACGGCAGGCGCACCGGCGGCCACCTGTACGCCACCGTCGAGGCCGAGAGGCGCGAAGGCCAGATCGCCTTCCCGAGGGACTGGGACGCCGACCGCATCATGGCCGTGACCCGGCAGGTGATCGACCGGCCCGAGAAGATCACCACATCCTCCGATACTCGATACAACCTGACCGCTGTCGTCGACGACGTCAGTGTCACCGTGCGACTACGTGTTCCAGATTCAGGGCCAGTCGTCATAACCGTTCATCCCGACCATGGCAGGGGCGTGAAAAGGATTCACAACGGCAAACTCCGGAGCATAGGCTGATTCCATGGACGTGTCCGAGGAACTGCTCGCCTTGGCTGACGCCACCCTGCCCGAGGCGGCCAGCCTGAATGCGGTTGTGCAAGGAGACCTCGCCGATTACGACGACGAGGCGGTGGCCTACGACGCCCTCGGCATGATGATGGACGCCCACGTCACGATCCCGGAAGACCTGCTGCTGCGGGCCCTCGACGAGTACTCCGACTCGTGGACCTTCGTCGAGCTCGCCACCAAGGCCCTCGAACGGCAGCGGCAGACCGCCGCATGACCGTTCGCGGTCGCTGGCGAGCCGATACCGCTCCATGACCGCTCAGCCGGTCCCCGTCGCCCATTCCGGGCCCGGGTCTCCGCTCCGAGATGATCGCAGTGCGCACGACGGGCAGACGCCTCTGATCGCCAACGCGTATCCCCGGCTGTACTCAGGCCCGCGGGTGCGCCTGGCGGAAGGCGGCCCGGAGCCGCTCGTCGCTGATGTGGGTGTAGATCTGCGTGGTCGCCAGCGAGGCGTGCCCGAGCATCTCCTGCACGCTGCGCAGATCGGCCCCGCCCTCCAGCAGATGGGTGGCCATGGCGTGGCGCAGGCCGTGCGGGCCGATGTCGGGGGCCTGCGGGATGGCCCGCAGCGCGGCGTGCACGACGCGGCGTACCACGGCCGGGTCGATCCGCCCGCCCCGCACGCCGAGGAACATCGCGCGCCCCGAGGCGGGCCTCACCCACTGGGGGCGCACCCCGAGCCAGGCGTCGACCGCCCCGATCGCCGGGGCGCCGAGCGGGACGACGCGCTCCTTGTCGCCCTTGCCGAGCACCCGGACCGTGCCCGAGCCGGCGCCGATGTCGCCGATGTCGAGACCGCACAGTTCGCCGACCCGGATGCCGGCCCCGTAGAGCACCTCGAGGATCGCCACGTCACGGGCGCCCTGCGGCCCTCCGGTCTCGGCGGCGGTGGCAGCCGCGGCGTCCATGAGCTCTCGCGCGTCGGCCTGGGTGATCGTCTGCGGCAGCGAGCGCCCGACCTTGGGGGACTTGAGCCCGCTGGCCACGTCGACGGGCACGAACCGGTTGTCCCTGGCCCAGGCGAAGAAGCCCCGGGCGGCGCCGGCGCGTCTGGCCAGCGTGGCGGCCGCCGCCCCGTTGCTCTGCTGCGCGGCGAGCCAGCGCCGCAGATCGGGCAGGCCGACCGCCGACAGATCGGTGCGCCCGCGTGCCGCCAGGAAGACGAGCAGCTCGGTGATGTCGCTCACGTAGGCGCGCACCGTGTGCTCGGAGTACCCGCGTTGCAGACCCAGGTAGTCGCTGTAGCGCGACACGATGGCGCCCCACGGATGCTGGCCGGCCGGCGGACTGCTCACGGTCGTGAGTATAGGTTTGGTCAGTACGGCGCCGCGCGGCGCCAACGCGCGAGGCCATTGACCAGGAGGACCAGATGAAAAGCCCGGCGCAGTGGGCCACCACCGGAAGACTTCTTCGGATCACCCGCTGGGACGAGCCGGTGATGCGCTCGCAGACCCGTCCGGTCTCGGAGTTCGATGGTGAGCTGCACCGGCTGGTCGCCGACATGTTCAGGACGATGGCCGCCGCCGAGGGGGTGGGGCTGGCCGCCCCACAGGTCGATTCGGACCTGTCGGTCTTCGTCTTCAACTGCCCCGGGGCCGACGGGCGCCTAGTCCATGGCGTGGTCTGCAATCCGGTCGTCACCCTGCCGGAGGGCAAGGACCGCCGCCTGGTGAGCGAGCAGGAGGGCTGCCTGTCGTGGCCGGGCGCCTACCAGCAGCTGGCCCGGCCCGACTTCGCGCTCTGCGAGGGCCGGGACGAGAACGGCGACCCGGTGCGCATCGAGGGCACCGGACTGCTGGCGCGCTGCTTGCAGCACGAGACCGACCACCTGCACGGCACCGTCTTCGGCGACCGTCTCTCGAAGCGCTCGCGCCGGCACCTCGATGAGGAGAGGGAGCGGCTCGCCCCGCTCTACCCGGACGACTGGCCGATCCATCCCAAGCGCACGGCGGGCGAGGTCTGAGCGGCAGCGAGCGTTCAAGATCTTCTTCGAAGGAAAATCCGCAGAGAGCACCTCTCCGTGGCATGTATTTTTGACGCGGTTCGGACTTGTACCGACTCGAACGACCCGAAAAGGCGAGTCCCGGACAGTTTTACATAAGGCGAGCCGATGGTCAGCCGGAGTCCGGGGCCCCCGTGGCGGACGCCCCGGCCTGCGGCAGTTTCCTGAGATGATTCCTCAACCGATTAGCGGACACGGTGAACGTAGCGAACGTCATGCCAGCGGAGACAGCTCCTCCTACGACGGGCACCACCTTGCTGGCGCTCTTCGCGAAGCTCTCCTTGGTCACCTTCACGCCGAGGGCCCGCATGATCTTTTTTATCATCGGGTAGAAGGCGGTCTTCATGAGGGCCTGCTTCTGTATGGTCTTCGCGACTCCGGCCTGAGCGGTGGTGGCGGCGAACTTGGCGAGTGCGGTGCCGGCCGTACCGACGCCCTCCGCCACGCCGAGGAGCAGCGCGAGGATCCCCATCGTCGTGTCGTCAACCTCATCACCTGGCTGCAGGAAGGATTCCCAACCATAGGCATAGGCGAGCTTCTGCTCGATCCGGATGATGTGGGCGTAGTACTGCGCCATGTCGGCGGGAATGGTTCCGAGCAGCGCAAAACCCCCGGGGAGCCCCGTAACGAGGGAGATGCCAGCGGCCTTGCCCGTCTCGAACCTGATGGCCTTGGTCGCCAGTCTCTCCACGAGTTCATCAGGGATTCCGGCCGCATGGGGGGATTCGGCCACGGCCCGCTCAACAACATCCGGCGGGCAGTGGAGTTTCAACTCCTTCCTGAGCCAGACGTCACGGTCAACAGCGACTCCGGGTACCCTTACTGCTTGACGGATGAGGGCCTCGATCACCTCCACCGGATCCTTGTGGACGAGAGGATTGTCTTTCGACAGTCTCCCGGAGATGGACTTGACCCGACTTTTCACAAAGTTCTCGGTGGCATCATCGTCGATGCCATCAGAGTTCACCATTCTCATTCCTTTCACGAATTGAACGACTGGTCAGCCGTTCCCCTGTGTCAGGGACGACAAGCGCCGTCGGCGCAGCTGACCGCTGACCTGCCGCTCAGACCGGCCCCGAACCATCAGGGCTCCTCTCGCCGTTCGTCCGCGTGCCCCGGTGCCAGCGTCTCCATCTGCTCGATCACCAGCTCAACGGCGCTCTGCTGCTTGTCCGGCGGGTAGTGGTGGCGGCGCAGCAGCCGCTTGACGCTGGCCCGCAGCTTCGCCTGCGCCTCCGGGCGCCGCGTCCAGTCCGTGCGGGTGTCGCGGCGCATGACCGCGACGAGCTCGCGGGCGATCTGGGCCAGCACGTCGGTGCCCTGGGCGAGCACGGCCGAGTCGTTCTGACTCACCGCGTCATAGAAGGCCAGCTCGTCGTGGCTCAGTGGCGGGTCGAATCTCGTGCCGCGATCGGCCTCGGCCCTGACCTCCTCGGCGAGCCTGCCGAGTTCGTAGATGACGTCGGCGGCGGTGATCTGCTGGTTCGTGTAGCGGATCATGAGTTCGCTGATGCGTTCGCTGAAGGTCTTGCGGCGCACGACGTTGTTCCTCGTCACCGCCTCGGCCTCCTTCACCAGCAGGTCGCGCAGCGCCTCGACCGCCAGATGCGGGTTGGGTCCCTGCTGCATCTGTTCGAGCGTCTGCGCGTCAAGTTCCTGGACCGTCGGCCTCGACAGGCCGGCGGCCTCGTACAGGTCGGTGATGTCGCCGGCCGCCGTGGCCTGGGCCACGGCACCGCGCAGGACGCGCACGATCTCCTCGGGGACGGGCTCTCCGCTCGCATCGCGCTGCCTGGCGTCCAGCTTGGCCATCCACACGCGCACCTCTTCGTAGAAGCGCACCTCGGTGGCGATCTCGGCGAGGTTCTCGGCCCCGCCCGCCAGCGTCCACATGCGGGCCAGCTGGGCGGACAGCGCGCGGAAGCTTTCACCGAGCGTTTGCCTGTCCTGTCCGGCCTGGTTACCGGGGGTGGCCGGGGAGCGCAGGTACTCGACCGTGTCGCTGACGGCCCGCAGGCCCGCGTCCCTCGCGCCGCTGGTCGCCGTGGCGCGCCAGTCGTGGCCGGCCAGCAGCCCGCGCAGGGCCGCGACGAGTTCCCAGGTGACACGAACGGCCTCAGTGGTGTCCCGTCCGACGGGCCGGGTCGTCTGGTCGGTCGCCGTGTACTCGCGCAGGGCCTGGTTGAGGTTCTCGGTGAGCGGCGCGTAGGCGACGAGCAGCCCGTCCCGCTTGCCGCGGAAGGTGCGGTTGACCCGGGCGAGCGTCTGCATGAGCAGGGCGCCCTTGAGGGGCCGGTCGAGGAAGAGGGTGTGCAGGGGCGGGGCGTCGAAGCCGGTGAGCATCATGTCCTTGACGATGACGAGTTCGAGTTCGTCGTCCACGTTCCGGAGCCGGTTCTTGATCGCCTTGTTCTGCGAGTCGCGGCGCACGTGGCCGCGGATCGGTTCGGGGTCGGAGGCGTTGCCCGAGTAGACGACCTTGATGAGGCCCCGGCCGTCCTGTTCGGAGTGCCAATCCGGGCGCAGCTCGATGATCCTGGCGTAGAGCCGCGCGCAGATCTCGCGGGTTGCGCAGACGATGAGGGCCTTGCCGTGCGGCTCCGTGTTCTCGCCGGGCCCGGTGGGGGCGAGGAACTCCGTCATGGTCTCGCGGCGCCGTTCCCACTGCTCGACGATGTCGCGGGCCAGGGCGTCGATGCGTTCCGAGGCGCCGTAGATCGCGTTGAGCGTGGCCACCGTGCGCTCGACGCGTTCGCGGGCCTCGTCGTCGAGCTCGGCGGTCTGCTCGTCGGCGAGTTCGTCGAGCTCCTCCGCACTCATGTCGCCGGCGAGCCGCACCTCAATGAGGCGGGGCTCGAAGTAGACCGGCACGGTGGCGCCGTCGGCGACCGCCCGCGACAGGTCGTAGACGTCGACGTAGTCGCCGAACACCTCGCGGGTGTCGCGGTCGACCTCGCTGATGGGCGTGCCGGTGAACGCGATGAGCGTGGCGTTGGGCAGGGCGTCGCGCAGGTGCCGGGCGTAGCCGTCGAGATCGTCGTAGTGGCTGCGGTGGGCCTCGTCGACGATGACGACGACGTTGCGGCGGTCGGTGAGCAGCGGATGGGTGTCCCCGGCGTCGTGCTCGGCAGCGGTGCGGCTGAACTTCTGCAGGGTCGTGAAGTAGATGCCGCCGCTGGCTCGGCCGGCGAGCTCACTGCGCAGCTGGGAGCGGCGTTTGATCTGCCGGGGCTCGTCGGGCAGCAGCGTGGAGCGGGCGAAGGTGCCGTACAGCTGGCCGTCGAGTTCGTTGCGGTCGGTGATCACCACGATCGTCGGGTTCTGCATGCGCGGGTGCGTGAGGACGAGGTTGGCGTAGAGCTCCATCTCCATCGACTTGCCCGAGCCCTGCGTGTGCCACACGACACCGGCCTTGCCGTTGGCCCCGAGCGCCGCCAGCGTACTGCCGAGTGCCTTGCGCACGGCGAAGTACTGGTGGGGTTTGGCGATGCGCTTGATCAGACCCTCGTCGGTCTCGTCGAAGGCCGTGAAGTTGCGGACGACGTCGAGCAGGCGGGCCGGTTCGAGCAGCCCGTGGGTGAGGTTCTCCAGTTCGAGCAGCTGGTCGCCGTCGGCCGGCCTGGGCGCGCCGTCCTCGTCGACGTTCCACGGGCTGTAGTGGTTGAGCCGGGTGAACGGGGTGCCGTAGCGGGCGCTGATGCCGTCGCTGACGATGGCGGCGATGACGGGACGGAAGGCCGCGGGGAACTCGGCGAGATAGGTACCGAGCTGGGCGTGGGCCTTGGCGATGGTGGCGTTCCGCGTGCCGGCCTGCTTGAGCTCGACGACCACCAGGGGCAGCCCGTTGACGTAGAGCACCACGTCAAGGCGGCGGCTCTGATCGCCCTTGCGCAGCCGCACCTGGTGCACGGCCCGGTAGCGGTTCTGGTCGGGTGCGCCGAGCAGGCGGACGGTGGGGGTCTGTTCGCGGCCGTCGGCGTCCACGTAGCTGAGGCCCCGGTAGCCGTGGACGAGCAGGACGTGGAAGTCCCTGTTCTCGGCCAGTGCGTCCTGCGAGCGAACCCTGACCATGTCGGCGGCCGCCTCGCGCAGGTACTGGTCGGGCACGGAGGGGTTGAGCAGCCGCAGCGCCTCGACGAGGTCCTCGGTCAGCACCAGGTCGCCCAGCGAGGCCCGCTGGGACTCCAGCTCGGCCCCGGTGCCCGGTTCCCAGCCCAGGTCGCCGAGCCAGTCGAGCAGGCTGGCCTCCAGCTGTGCCTCGGTGATCATCACAGCACCTCCGACACCCGTTCCTGGGCGTCCTTGACGCGCAGGGTGCCGTTCATGAGGGCCGGCAGGAGGGCGTCGCGGAGCGAGGCGAGCGTGCGGGACTCGGATCTCGCGAGATCTGCCCTCTTGCCAAGAACACGCAAGCGGTTCTTTCGTTGCTCGTCTATTCCATCTTCCGCAGGAACCGGCATGAGCATAATCTCTTCAGGGCTCACCCTCTGATGACTCCCGGAAGTTCCAGCCGCGCGCTCAGAAAGATAATGCGCCGTAAAATCATCGGCAAGAACTGCCCATAGTGCGGCAACAGGAAGCAGCTTTGACTCAAGCACAATGAATTCCGTGGAAGCCACGGCATTTTTCAAGGGATTCTCGACTCGCCACACTCTAGGAAAACGAGGATTGAGTTTGGAGAGCAGAACACGCCCACACTCGATCCTCAATTTACCGCTTTTCACTCCCGACCCGGGTTCAACAACAGGAAGTCGCCCCTGATCAAATGCAGGAAGTGAGTAGTGAGCAATCACCCCAGAAACCAGCTCAGCCGCACTCACGATTTTTTTTACAGATATGGCAATATCCTTCAGCCTCGCTGTACGAGGCAGATCTGAGACCATAGCAATCATCAAGGACTCTGAAATCGATGCGATTTTCCTATTGATCTCAATTTTGTCATCCAGAGCCCCCAGCACCTCCGCGATCGCTTGCTGCTCGCATAGCGGAGGAACCTTCAGCTGGATAGCATTCATTGACACCTGTGACAACTTCGGCTGCGCAGAACCCGATAGATAACCACTGATGTCAACGCAGGCAAGCGCATAGTTGAGATACCGAGTATCAGCAACGCCCTCCCTACCCCGGAGCACATGAGCATGATTGTTCACCCAGAATTTCCCGGATGCAAGGAATGCTATCGGCAGAGCCCGAGTCCGAAGATTCTCACCGTCCTCCGCGAGAAGAAGATGATCACCTTCGAAGAGATAATCAGCCACATGGTCCACGACTCCCGATGCTCCGTAGTATGGATACGGACCAGCTTCTCTGTTAGCGCTGGCAACAGGAACTCGACGAGAATCCAGGTTCTCGACCAAATCGCCGAGGTGCTTCGTCTCGAGCCTCATCCGAGCCTCCCCAGCTGCTCGCGCACAACCTGCTGCAGTCTCTCCGACTCGGCGAACTGCTTCTCCAGTTCTGCCGTGAGGCGGGCGATCTTCTCGTCGAGGGGCACGCCGTCGTCCTCGGGCTCGGGCATGCCGACGTAGCGGCCCGGGGTCAGCGCGTAGCCCGCCTGCTTGATCTCGGCGAGGGGCACCGACTTGCAGAACCCCGGGACGTCCTCGTACTCACCCAGGTCGCCTGCCGATCCGGGGGACGCGGGCGCGCCATCACCCTCCGGGTCTCCGGTGGGGCTGAGGTCCTTGGTGCCGAGCGGCAGGCGGTCCATGCCGCGCCAGGCGTGGTAGGTGTCGGCGATCCGCTGGATGTCGGCGTCGCTGAAGGCCCGCTCGGCGCGGCTCACCATGTGCCCCAGGCTGCGGGCGTCGATGAAGAGCACCTGCCCCGTGCGATCGGTCCGGCCGCCCGGGCCGGTGGTCTTGTCCTTGGCGAAGAACCACAGGCACACCGGGATGCCGGTCGACCTGAACAGCTTCTCGGGCAGGGCCACCATGGCCGTGACGAGGTCGTTCTCGACGATGTTGGCGCGGATCTCGCCCTCGCCGCCGATGTTCGACGTCATCGAGCCGTTGGCCATGACGACACCGGCCGAGCCCCCCGGGGCCAGCTTGGACAGGATGTGCTGGATCCAGCCGTAGTTGGCATTGCCCGCTGGCGGCACGCCGTAGGCCCAGCGGGCGTCACCCTCGATGCGGTTCCAGTCGGAGATGTTGAACGGCGGGTTCGCCATGATGAAGTCCATCTGCTCGCCCGCGTGGTAGTCGAGCGAGAAGGTGTCGCCCCAGCGCGTCCCGAGATTGCCGGTGAGCCCGTGAATGGCCAGGTTCATCTTGGCCATCCGCCACGTCGCCTCGTTGAGCTCCTGCCCGTAGACCGACAGGTCCGAGGCGTCGGAGTGGTGCGCGGCGAGGAACTTCTCGGCCTGCACGAACATGCCGCCCGAGCCGCAGCAGGGATCGTAGACGCGCCCGTGGCTGGGCTGCAGCACCTCGACGATCGTCCGCACGACGCTGGCCGGCGTGTAAAATTCGCCGCCCCGCTTGCCCTCGGACGAGGCGAACTGGCCCAGGAAGTACTCGTAGACCTCGCCCAGCAGGTCGCGGGCCTTCGTGGAGCCCTCCCCCACGAACTGCAGCGAGTTGAGCAGGTCGAGCAACTCGCCCAGGCGCTGCTGGTCGACGTTCTCTCGATTGAACAGGCGCGGCAACGTGCCCTCGAGAGACTCGTTGTCCGCCATGAGCAGGTCCATCGCCTCCGTGATCCGCTGGCCGATGGTCTGGGTGTCCTGCACCTTGGCTAGTCCCACGAGATGCTCCCACCTGGCCTCGGGGTGCACCCAGAAGACGCCGTTGCCGAGGTACTCGTCGGGGTCGTCCTGGGACTCCTCGATCGCCTCCTCGTCGGAGCCCCAGGCCCTCAGCTCCTCGGCGATCTGGCGGCGCCGCTCGTCGAAGGCGTCCGAAACGTACTTGAGGAAGATGAGGCCCAGGACGACGTCCTTGTACTGCGAGGAGTCGAGCGAGCCCCGGAGCTTGTCCGCCGCCTTCCACAGCGTGTTCTTCAGGTCCTTCATGGACGTGGGCACCAGGGCCTCGGTCGTCGTCTTCCTGCGCGCCATCAGCGGCCCTCCTCGTTGTTCCTGTCGTCGTCGCGAGCCCGTCCGATGGCGACCGCCCCGGACGACACCGAGTCGGTCACCAGGGCGCGGAGCTCGTCGACCTGGGCGCCCCACTGCCCGATCCGGTCCCGCCAGCCCTCCAAGTGCGTCAGGAATCCCTCGGGGTCCCCGGCACCGACGGCCCGTACCGGCACGAGCCAGCCGCGCCAGGCCCTGTCCTCCCTGCCCCGGGCGTTGATCGCCGCGGCGAGGGACGACGCCGACAGCCGGTTCTCGTCGACCACCCGCAGCACCCTGGCCGGGAAGGCGACGATGGCACCGCCGCTGCGGTCGACGACGGCAGCCGGTCGTGGCCTCACGGTGAAGACGACATCGCCCGGCCTGGTCAGCTCGTGGTCGGGCACCGCCCTGGTGACTGCGAGCCGGTCGACGCGCGAGGGCGTTCCGGCGGCGACGTCCGCGGCCCTCCACCGCTTCAGTTCACCCGAGGTCAGTTCGGGAAGACGACGCCCCTTGACCAGTCTCAACAGCGCCTCGTCCCCGCGGCGTTCGAGGGCGGCGCCGAGCGCGATGCGCTCCGTCCTGAGCGCGTCATCGTCCGTGGCGACCGCCTCGAAACCCTGCCCGAAGGGCGGCAGCACCCGGGCGAGCGAGTCGTAGAGCTGCTGTATCCGTGCGGCGTCCTGTCTCGGCGTGGCCCCGATGACCGGAACGGTGACGCGCTCCGGCGTGACGAGCGGGCCGCCTTCGGCGACCAGCTGCGCCTGGGCGACGGATCGCAGCATCGAGAACACGTGCGAACCTGAGTCGACGGCGGCGAGCAGATCGCCGAGCAGTTCCTGCCGGGCCGGCCCGTCGAGCCGCCGCCCGGACAGGTCGCCGACCCGGACGGCGCCACGCCCGCCTCGGCGGGCAGTCCCCTGCACCAGCCACAGGGCCATGCGCTCACGGCTGCCCCCGCGGATCACGCCCGTGGGGAGCTGAACGATGGCACGGACGACCCCCGAGCGCAGAAGCTCGTCGCGGACGGTCCCAGCCTTGCCGGCGAGCGGGTCGACCAGCAGGGCAGACGGGCCGAGGGCGAGCAGGCTCACCCCCTCGCCCAGCTGGAGAGTGGCCCCGTCGAGCAGGTCGAGGCTCCCCTGCGAGGCATCGGGCAGCCGGACCAGGACGACCGATCCCGGAGGCGGTGCCCAGTCGTCGTCGAACCGGGCCACCCGAGGGCTCAGCCCATGGACGGCGAGCCGCCTGCGCACCGGGCGGAGCGCGCCGGGATCGTCGGTGGCGAGCAGCAGCTCGGGCATCTCGTGGTGCTCGTCCGCCGTGAGCCCGACCACGATATCGGGGCAGGCGCCCCGCACGTCGACGAGCAGGCCCGTGTCGTCCAGCATGGCGCGGGTGACGGCGGTGAGCAGATGCACCAGTGGTTCGGCCAGCTGCACGGCCGCCGCGCGAGCGAGGTGCTGTTCGTCGAGCCGTTCGTAGGCTGCGGCGTCGTTCCAGGCGGCGTCGGCTATGGCATCGGACTGAGCGGCGCGCCCCGGGGTCCAGGCCAGCTCGGTCTCGCTCAGCAGCCACTCGTCGTCAGGGTCGAGTTCCTCCACCCGGTCGAGCAGTTCGTCGCGGTCGAGACCGGCCAGATTCTCATCGACGACGGCACGGGTGGCGAGCAGCGTGAGCACCGCCTCGAGTTCCCCGATCGGGGTGCCGGGAGTGATCGTCGTGTACAGGGCCAGCTCGGCACGGGCATCGGGGTTGTTGCCCCGGCCGGTCCGCTCCAGCCAGTCGACGACCTCGTCGGCGTCGACCCGGCCCTCGGCGTTCTGCTCGGGGAAGTGCAGACCGCCCACGGGGCGCTTGAGCCACATCGTCACGACGGGCCGCTCGACGCGCGCAAGCCGGGCCACATCGCCCAACGACAGGTCGTTCATCGCTCCTCCTCGACGCGGCTGTCTCCAACGGCCTCAGCCTAGGCCGGAGAATCCATCCAACCCCTTCAATCACTGATAAGGGTCCTTATCAGTTTTCTCCATTGCAGGCCGACAGGAGCCCGGACGACAGTTGTGCCACCGCCGGCCAGCACGCGGCCGGCACGGATCGTTCCGACCAAGGGAGTCACCATGATGAAGAAGATCGCAGCTCTCGGCCTGGGCATCGCCGCGCTGGCCATGACGGCCTGCGGTGTCCCCGCGAGTCATTCGGACAGCGCGCCGACCGGGGTCAACGCCGGCTCGGCGAGCCGGTCCACGCAGTCATCCGGCGCCAGCGCCCAGGGCAGCGACGCCACCTTCGGCACCGCCTACACCTGGGGCGACGGCCTGTCCCTCGAGGTGAGCGCGCCGGAGGCCTACACGCCTGGCGAGTACGCCGCAGGAACGGACGCCTACAGCCAGTTCGTCGTGTTCACGATGCGCATCGTCAACAACACCGGCCAGACCTGGGACCCCGCGCTGTTCACCGCCAGCCTGCAGTCCGGGAACCGGGAGGGCAGCCGCGTGTACGACTCGGGCCAGCTGCCCGACACGCCCACGACCTCTCTGCTGGACGGCCGGGAGGCCCAGTTCCAGATGGCCTTCGGCGTGGCGGACCCGGCAGACCTCGTTCTGGAGATCTCACCCGACTTCACGCATGACAACGTCATCTTCCACAGCTGAACGCCCGACCCGCCGCGTCCTGCACGGGGCCCTCCTCGCGCAGGACGTAGCAGGCCACGGCCGCCGCCGCGGCCACGTTGAGGGAGTCGATGCCGCGGGCCATCGGAATCCTCACGACGACGTCGGCCTGGGCCAGCCAGTGCGAGCTCAGCCCGCCGCCCTCCGTGCCCATGAGCAGGGCCACCTTGCGGGGCCTGCGGGCCAGGTCCGCGGCGAACTCGTCGAGCACCGCGCCGTCCTCGCGCAGGGCCATCGCCGCCACCGTGAAACCCGCCCGCCTGAGGGCCTCCAGTCCGCCGGCCCAGTCGTCCATGCGCGCCCATGGCAGAACGAAGACCGCGCCCATGCTCGTCTTGATCGCCCGCCGGTACAGCGGGTCGGCGGCCCGCGGGGCCAGCAGCACTCCGCCCCAGCCGAGGGCGGCGGCGCAGCGGATGATCGCGCCGACGTTCGTGTGGTCGACGATGTCCTCGGCCACCACCAGGCGCCGGGCGCCCAGCAGGTCGTCCGCGCTCCAGCGGGCGGCGCGCTTCATCGAGGCCAGCGCTCCGCGGTGCACGTGGAAACCGGTGACCCGTTCGGCCAGCGCCTCGTCCACCACGTAGACGGGCACGTCGAACCGGTCGAGGATCCCGCGCAGACCCGTTATCCAGCGCTCGGCCAGCAGGAACGAGCGCGGCTCGTAACCGGCCTCGCAGGCCCGCCGGATCACCTTGGCGCCCTCGGCGATGAACAGTCCCCGCTCCGCCTCCAGCGACTTGCGCAGCGAGACGTCGCGCAGCCGCACGTAGTCGCCCAGGCGCTCGTCGACGGGATCGGTGATCCGGATGAAGATGGCCACGGCGCAAGGCTATAGCGCCCCGCGCGGGCCGGCCGCCCGATCCTAGACTGGCCGGGTGAGGACGCAGACTCCCCCGCGCGAGCGCAGACCCTGGTACCGGCGGATCCGCATCGACCGGTTCGTGACCGCCATCGTCGTCTCGGCCGTCGTCGCCACCCTGCTGCCGGCCACCGGCGGGGCCAACCACGTGCTCGACCGGGCCGTCAAGGTGCTCATCTTCGTGCTCTTCTACCTGTACGGCGTGCGCCTGGCCCCGCGCGAGGCGCTCGCCGGCCTAACGCACTGGCGCCTGCACGTGACGATCCTGACCTTCACCTATGTCGTCTTCCCCATCATCGCTCTGGCACTGCGCCCCTTGTCGGGGCGCTATCTGAGTCCCGAGCTGTACCTGGGCGTGCTGTGGCTGTCGATCCTGCCGTCCACGGTGCAGAGCTCCATCAACTTCACCTCGATCGCCGACGGCAATGTGGCCGGGGCGATCGTCTCGGCATCGGTCTCGAACATCCTGGGCGTCTTCTTCACCCCCCTGCTGGCCATGGTCGTCATGAGCACCGGTGGCCTGGTCATCGAGCCGAGCTCGATCCTCGACCTGGCCGTGCAGCTGCTGCTGCCGTTCATCCTGGGCCAGCTCACCAGGCGCTGGACGGCGGGCTTCGTCAGGGCCCACCCGCGCCTGAGGCTCGTCGACCAGATCAGCATCGTCTGCGTCGTCTACAGCGCCTTCTCCGACGGCGTCAACGAGGGCGTCTGGCGCACGGTCGGCGCGTTCGACATCGTCAGGCTGCTGCCGGTGCTGTTCGCCGTCTTGGCGCTCATGCTGGCCGTCACCTGGTGGGCGCCCGACCGGCTCGGCTTCGGACGCCGCGACCAGATCGCCATCCAGTTCTGCGGGACGAAGAAGTCACTGGCCACCGGAGCCCCGATGGCCTCGGTGCTGTTCAGCGCCGCCCAGGTTCCGCTGCTCGTCCTGCCGCTGATGATCTTCCACATGGCGCAGCTGATCGCCTGCGGCGTCATCGCCGGGCGCTACCGGGCCAGGCCGGCCGCCTGGCACGAGCGGGGCGGGCGCCTGAGCGCCGGGGAGGACTCCTCTGGCTGAGCGGACGCACGTCCGGCCGTTCTCCTGTTCGCCCTGCGGCTCTCGCGGTGGGGCCGCCCGTCAAGGACGGTGGCGAGCCGCGCACCCATCTGATCGCCCTGCGGTTGTTGTGCAAGGACGCACAAGCAGCGCAGGGTCAAGAGGCCGGGTGGGCGTGGTCGGTGGATGACCCTGCGTTCTTCGTGCAAAGACGCACAGGAAGCGCAGGACGAACGTGAGGCGCAGGGCGACGCGGCGCCGTCCTCAGCCGGCCGCCTTGGCGGTCCAGCGCCCGTCGGAGGCCTGCTCGATGCGCAGCGGCATGCCGAAGACGGCGGACATGTTCTCGTCGGTGAGCACCTCACCGATCGGGCCGCAGGCCGCCGCCCTGCCACCGGACAGCAGCAGGGCGTGCGTGATGCCGGCGGGGATCTCCTCGACGTGGTGGGTGACGAGCACCGTCGTCGGCGCGTACGGGCTGGCGCACAGCTGGGCCAGTGTGCTCACCAGGCGCTCCCGGCCCCCCAGGTCGAGGCCGGCGCCGGGCTCGTCGAGCAGGAGCAGCTCGGGATCGGTCATCATGGCACGGGCGATCTCGACGCGCTTGCGCTCGCCCTCGCTCAGGGTGCCGTAGGCGCGCTCGGCGAGCTCGGCCACCCCGAAGTAGTCCATGAGCCGACCGGCGCGCTCGAAGTCCATCTCGTCGTAGTGCTCGCGCCAGCGCCCGTTGACGGCGTAGCTGGCCGAGACGACGACGTCGCGCACCTTCTCGCGGTCGGGGATGCGGCGGGCCATCGAGACGCTCGCCAGGCCGATGCGGGGCCGCAGCTCGAAGACGTTCACGGCGCCGAGCACCTCGCCGAGGATGCCGACGACGCCCTTGGTGGGGTACAGATTGGTCGCCAGGATCGACAGCAGGGTGGTCTTGCCGGCGCCGTTCGGCCCGATGACGACCCAGCGCTGGCCCTCGTCGATCGCCAGGTTCACGTCGTCGAGCAGCACACTGGTTCCACGTCGCACGCTGACACCCGCAAGTTCCGCAACCGAGACCATACCCAGACTTTACAAGCTCGCCCGCCGCGTTCGCCCGCAACGCAACCGCTTAGCCGGACGGGAGAACCGTGATTAGCCTGGGCGCCGTGTCCGATCCTGTCATCGAGTGCCTGAGGCTGGTCAGCCTGCTCAACGCCATGGGCGTCGGCGCTCTCGATGCGCCCCGCGCCGAGTACATGCTGCGCATCAGCGACACCGGTGAACCGGACCGCCCCCACCACGTCGCCGACCCCGAGTCGGCCCTGGGGCTGGACGGCTACGGCGCCCTTCCCGTACGCTTGGCCCTGGCCCGTGTCGCCGACCAGATGCGCGGCTCGCTGTGGATGCTGGCCGTCGTCCGCCCGGGCGACCTGGGCGGACTGCGCGGCCCCGCCCCGACGAACGAGCAGGCGCTGGCCTGCGGCGCCGTCGTCGTCAACCACGGGGGCGGGGTGGCCTGGCTGCCCCACCCGGTCGGACCGGCCATGCAGTGGCAGCTGGCCCGCGCGGAGCGCCCGCTGCCCCCGCCCGCGCCGCCCGAGACGGCGATGGCGCTCAACGAGCAGATCCTGGAGTCGGCCCGCGAGCTGGCCGGCCTCGACGCGGCGGCCGGGCGGCGCCCCGAAGACGCCGCCTCGGTGGTCCTGGGCAGGGCCTACCCGGTGCGCAACCAGCAGCTGCTCGACAAGGCCCTGCTGTGGCGCGAGGCGTGCGCCGCCGGGCTGGCCGTCGAGGACGCGCTGCTCCACTCGCACGCCCAACTGACCCGTTTCGCGCATCTGCGCAGGCTGGACACCCTGTGCCGCCAGGCGATCGGCGCGGCCGCCAGCTGGCCGGACATGCGACCGGCCGAGGCGCGCGCCTGAGAACCGCCCGGGGCGCGGACGGGCCCCGGGCCGGGGACGCCCGCGTGTCAGGCGCCGGTCGAGAACAGGCCGCCGTCGGCGTGGATGACCTCGCCGGTGGTGGCGGCGAACAGGTCGCTGAACAGGGCGCAGATCACGGTGCCCACCGGGGTGGCGTCCTGGGCGTCCCAGCCGAGCGGGGCGCGTTCGTCCCAGACGCCGTTGAGCGAGGCCGAGCCGGGGATGGCCTTCTTCGCCAGCGAGTCGATCGGACCGGCCGAGACCAGGTTGGCCCGGATGCCGTCGGGCCCGAGGTAGCGGGCCAGGTAGCGGTTGGCGGACTCCAGACCGGCCTTGGCGACCCCCATCCAGTCGTAGGACGGCCAGCTGATCGTGGCGTCGAAGGTGAGACCGACGACCGAGGAGCCGGGGCCCATCATGCCCCTCAGCGCCACGGCGAGGGCCGGGTAGGAGTAGGTCGAGGTGTGCAGGGCGGTTGCCACGTCGTCCCAGCCGGTCGACAGGAAGCCGCCCCCCAGGGCCGTTTCGGGGTTGGCGAAGGCGATGGAGTGCAGCACGCCGTCGACGCGCTCGAAGCCGTTCTCCCTCAGGGCCCCGGGCAGGGCGGCCAGGCTCTCGGTGCTGGTGGCGTCCAGCTCGATGACCGGCGGCACCGGATCGAGCTTGCCGCAGACGCGCCTGCACAGGCCGAGCGCGCGGCCGAAGCCGGTGACGACGACCTCGGCGCCCTCGCGCTGAGCGACCTCGGCGGCTCTGTAGGCGATGGAGGTGTTCATCGTGATGCCCGTGATGAGGATCTTCTTGCCCTCGAGGATGCCCATGTGTTCTGGTCCTTTCGTTCTCGGTGAAGACTAGCGCCCCATGCCGAGGCCGCCGTCGACGGGCAGCACGGTGCCGGTGATGTAGCCGGCCCCGTCCGAGCACAGGAAGCGCACTGCGGCGGCGATGTCCCCGACCTCGGCGGCCCGCCGCAGCGGGATGTGCTTGAGGTACTCGGCCCGGACGTTCTCGGGCAGCTCGTCGGTCATGTCGGTGCGGACGAAGCCGGGCGCCACCACATTGCAGGTGATGCCGCGGCTGCCGAGCTCGCCGGCGATGGAACGGGCCATGCCGATGAGGCCCGCCTTGCTGGCCGCGTAGTTCGCCTGGCCGGGCGTGCCGACGTAGGCGGACACGGAGCCGACGAGCACGATGCGGCCGAAGCGGGCGCGCGTCATGGGGCGCACGGCGCGACGCACGGTGCGGAAGGCGCCCGACAGGTTCGTGTCGATGACCTCGCCCCAGGCCTCGTCCTTCATCGCGGCCATCAGACCGTCGCGGGTGATACCGGCATTGGCGACGAGGACCTCGACGGGGCCGAGCCCGTCCTCGACCCTCTTGTAGGCGGCGTCGACCCGGGCGGGGTCGGTGATGTCGGCCGCGATGCCCAGCACGCCCTCCGGGGCGGCGCCGCTGCGGCTCGTCCCCGCGACGCGGTAGCCCGCCTTGACGAGATCGGCGGCAATGGCTGCGCCGATGCCGCGGCTTGTTCCGGTGACGAGGGCCACGCGCCCGTTCTGTTCATTGCTCACCCGTTCACGCTATCGGTTCGCGCCCCGCGCGGAACGGCGGACACAGCGGGGCAGGATGAAGACATGGATCCTGGACTGCGCAACAGGGCGCTCACCGTCACGGCCACCGGCGGCGGCCTCGGCAGCGCACCGATCGCGGAGCGCCTGGCTGCGCTGGAGCGGGCCGCCGGCCTGCTCGCCTGCCCGGTCTGCGCGCGCAGGGGGACCGCCGACGCGCCGCTGGTCC
>NZ_CAUTOU010000015.1:0-37650 GCF_963539965.1 uncultured Propionibacterium sp. | reverse complement strand
GCTCGGGCGTGGTGACCAGGAGGGCGTCGGGGGTGTCGACGACGACGGTGCCCGGCACTCCCAGGAGCACGACCATGCGTCCGGACGTGGAGGCGATGAGGGCGCCGTCGGAGTCAACGGCCTGAAGCTCTGAGCCAGGGGCCGCGAGGGCCGCGCCGTCGACGTCGGTGACGACGAGCCCTCCGAGCCCGGCGGGATCCTCCGGCTGTGCCAGCGGCTCGCCCGGCGCGAGGCGCAGCGCCTCGGCCTCGACCGGGCCCGCGGCGGCGAGCCGCGCGGTGAGCCCGTCGAGCTGCTCCCGTCCGTTCCGGCCGTCGACGACGATGACCGTCCGCCCGCCGCGGGCGTCCGCCGCCCCGGCGAACCGTGCGATGACGGGCTCGGGCAACTGGTTCGGGTCGGCGCCGGACAGGAGGATGCTCATGCGCCCAGCCTAGCGAGCCGCCAGGGGGAACTCAGGGTGTTGTCGCGGGCGAGTTCCGATCCGCCGCAGCCCTCCGAAGGGCCCGTCACTTCGGGACTCGTCCCCGGCGGAGGGGCGTGCTCACCCGGCCCCCTGCTCGCCCAGGAGCGCCGGCACGGCCGCCTCGACGACCTCGAGGGTGGACTCGAAGCCGTCCGGGCCGCCGTACCAGGGGTCGGGCACGTCGGTGCCCTCGCGGCCGGGGACGAAATCGGTGAGGAGACGCACGGAGCCGGCATCGGCGCCCATCGCGACGAGACGCTCGGCCTGGTAGGCCTCCATGGCGACGAGGAGGCGCGCGCCGAGCTCGTCGCGCGTGATGCGGTGAGCGCGGTGGTCGCCCGGGTCGTAGCCGTGGGCGCGCAGGCAGCGCGCCGCCCGCGGGTCGATCGGGTTGCCGCGCTCCTCGCCGCTGATCCCCGCCGAGCCGATGCTCAGCGGGATGCCGGCCAGTCCGGCCTCCGCCCTGGCGACCTGTTCGGCCATGGGCGAGCGGCAGATGTTGCCGAGGCAGACGAAGACGAGGTCGGTCCGGCTCATGCCCGTCTCCGACGGGCGGCACGACCGGCCGCGCCCGGCTCCGCGGCGCCGCCCGGACGCGGATGCCGGCCACTGCGCGCCCCGGGACGCGCGGGGCCGGGCACACCGGCCCCGACCACTCCGATTCCCCCTGTCATCATGCTGAATGATGCACGGCGGGCGGCGCGTCCCAGCGGTGCGGACGGGGCGGGCCCGCCCCCGGGCGCGGCGGCGCCGATCGCATTGAGGCCGAAGACGTCCCACCAGCTCTTGACGCCGGGTCTCTCGCGCAGGAGCGCCCTGCGCTCCCGTTCGGTCATGCCGCCCCAGACGCCCCACTCGATGCGGTCGTCCAGCGCGACGGCCAGGCACTCGCGCCGGACGGGGCATTTCCTGCAGATGCCCCTCGCGCTCTGCTGCTCCGAGGCCTCGGGGAAGAGGTCATCGCCCATGCCGCGGCAGCTGGCGCGCATCATCCACTCGTCCCCCTCGCCGGTTCTCGGGCGCCCCTCGTTGCGCGCCGTCATATCGGGTTCTCCTTCCTCAGCGGTGAAGGTGCATGAGCCCGGTTGAGCCACGACCGAGAAGAAGAGAGCGCCCACGGGCCCCACCAGGGCCCGTGCGGCGCGCACTTCGACGGTGCCGCCCCCATCGATCATTGCCTGCGTTGGTTCAGTGCTTACTCGGTTTCATTAATCGGCGCAACTCGGGGGGCGAGCGGGCGGCTCCGAGGGGCCGCGGGTGCGGGCCGGCCCGGTAGAGTGTTCCTCCCGCGAATCTGGGAGAACTCATGTCAGTGGATCTGCACGGCCGCAGCTTCCTCAGGGAAGCCGATTTCACGCCCGAGGAATGGGCCTGGCTGCTCCGTCTCGCCGGCGACCTGAAGGCGGCCAGGAGGGCCGGCGCCGAGCGCCGGCACCTGACCGGCAAGAACATCGCGCTGCTGTTCGAGAAGACCTCCACGCGTACGCGCTGCGCCTTCGAGGTGGGCGCCCACGACCAGGGCGCTCACGTCACCTATCTGGACTCGTCCGGCTCGCAGCTGGGGCACAAGGAGTCCATTGCGGACACGGCCCGCGTACTGGGGCGCATGTTCGACGGCATCGAGTACCGCGGCTTCGGCCAGGAGCGCGTCGAGGAGCTCGCCGCGGGCGCCGGCGTCCCGGTGTGGAACGGCCTGACCGACCAGTGGCATCCCACGCAGATGCTCGCCGACCAGCTCACGATGATCGAGCACACGGGACGCCCCCTCTCGGAGATCTCGGTGGCCTACGTCGGCGACGCCCGCTTCAACGAGGCCAACTCGCATCTGGTGGCCGGCGCCCTGTCGGGCATGGACATGCGCATCATCGCCCCGGAGCCGCTGCAGAACGAGGCCGAGGTGCGGGCCGTGGCGGAGCGCATCGCCGGGACCACCGGCGCTCGCCTGACCGTCACCGATGATCTGGGCGCCGTCGAGGGCGTGGACTTCGTCTCGACCGATGTGTGGGTCTCGATGGGCGAGCCCGGGGACGCCTGGACCGAGCGCATCGGGCTGCTGCGCCCCTACCAGGTCAACCGGGCCCTGCTCGAGGCCACCGGCAATGCCGATGTCAAGGTGCTGCACTGCCTGCCGGCCCTCCACGACCTGGGCACCGCCGTCGGCCGGCAGGTCTACGAGGCCACCGGCCTGGACGCCCTGGAGATCACCGATGAGGTCTTCGAGGCCAATGCCGATGTGATCTTCGACGAGGCCGAGAACCGCATGCACACGATCAAGGCCGTCATGGTCGCCACCCTCGCCGAGGGCGTGATCGCGGCCCGCACCATCGCCTGGTGAGCGTCATCCGGTGAGTCCCGCCCGGGTCCGTGCAGAGGCGCCCGGCCGGGGACGACCGTCCGCGGGGCCGGCCCGCGTGGGCGCGGTTGAACTCCGACGGGCCGGGGCCGAGGATGGCCCGGTGAGGTTCACCAGGGAGCAGCTGCAGGCCTGCTACGGGGCGACGGTGCCCGATCTGCTCCCCAGCCCGCTGCGCCTGCTCTTCGTGGGCATCAACCCCAGCCTGACGAGCGCCGCCGCCGGCGCGCACTTCGCCACGAGGGGCAACCGCTTCTATCCCGCGCTGGCGGCGGCGGGCATCGTCCCGGGGATCATCGACGCCTCGGACGGGTACCCGCCCGAGGGCCTGGCCTGGCTGAGGGCCGCCGGCGTCGGCGTGACGAACATCGTCCCCGGGGCCAGTGCCCGGGCCGATGAGCTCGGCCGCGAGCAACTGCGTGCCGGCGCGGCCGGGCTGATCGCCAAGATCACCCGGTTGCACCCGGGCGTCGTCGCGATCCTGGGCGTCACCGCCTACCGCTCGGCCTTCGCCAGCCCCGGGGCCGTGATGGGGGAACAGCCCGAGCCCATCGTCTGGGACGACGGCTCGGGCTCGAGCAGGGTCTTCGTGCTGCCCAATCCCAGCGGGCTCAACGCCCATGAGACAGTCGCCTCCCTCGGGCGCGCCTACGCCGGAGCGGCCCGCGCGGCGGGTGTCTCGGCGCCCCCCTGAGAATTCCCTGGGCTTTCTCGGAGATTCCCCGGTCTCCTCCGCGCGGACCGCCCTGATCCGCCCCGCCGGCCGGTCGTCCGGCGAGGGGTCCCGCCCGGGCGGATGGAACCGCGGATGGAACCATTGTGTACATGCTCTACGCGACCCATGCCGAGATCGATCTTCATGCCCTGGCCGCGAATGCGCGCGCCCTGCGCGAGCGGGCGGGCGGCCGGAAGGTCCTCGCAGCGGTCAAGGCGAACGCCTACGGCCATGGCGCGGTCAACGTCGCGCATGTCCTGGAGCACCACCGTCTCGTCGACTGGTTCGGCGTCGCCACCGTGCCCGAGGGCATGGAGCTGCGCGACGGCGGCATCTCACTGCCCATCCTGAAGCTCTCGCACTCATTCCCCGAGGAGCTCGTCGAGCAGCTCGCCGCCGGCATCACGCCCGTCGTCGTCGACGGCTCCAGTGCCGCCCTCGTCGCCCGCGTCGCCGGCGACATGGGCCAGGTCAAGGTGCACCTGGCCGTCGACACGGGGATGGGGCGCATCGGGTGCACGCCCGAGGACGCCGTCGCCGTCGCCCGCCGCATCGACGAGCTCGGCCTCGTCCTCGAGGGCGTCTTCACGCATCTGCCGGCCAGCGACACCCCCGAGGGGCACGACTTCACCGTCGACCAGCTGCGTCTGTTCAACGGCACGGTCGCCCGGATCCAGGAGGATCGCGCCGTCCGCGGCCTGAGCCCGGTGCCCCTCGTCCACGGCGGCGCCTCGGCGGCCCTGCTCGGCCACGATCTCACCGGACTGACGATGGTGCGCCCCGGCGTGGCCCTGTACGGCATGTACCCCGACCCGGCCACCCCCAGGACGGTCGAGCTGGAGCCGGTCATGTCGATCCACAGCCGCGTCAGCATGGTTAAGCACGTCCCGGCCGGCACGACGATCGGCTACGGCCGCACCTGGAGGGCCCCCACCGACCGCTGGATCGCCACCGTGCCGATCGGCTACGGCGACGGCTTCAGCCGGCTGAACTCCAATACCGGCCGCATGCTCGTCAACGGGCGCAGCTTCCCCATCGCCGGACGCGTCTGCATGGACCAGACGATGCTCGACCTCGGCGAGGGCGACGACCACGGCGTGCACCCCGGCAACAAGGTCACCGTCCTGGGCGCAGGCGGCGGGGCGCGGATCACCGTCGACGAACTCGCCGAACGCGCCCGCACGATCAACTACGAGGTGACGACGCTCATCACGCCGCGCGTGACGAGAATGCCGTACTGACGTCCTGCCGGGCCCTCTCCTCCTCCCGGACCGGGTTCCGGCCCGGCGCGGTGGTGCCCGCGGCGGTCGCCGGCCCGGTCCTACCGGGTCGGCGTGATGGATCGCCGGGGGACGAACTGCTGGCGCGCGTAGCGTGCCACTGTCCAGGTGGTGTAGCCGTCGGTGGCCAGGCCGACGCCGCCGCCGACGGCGGGGATCCTCTTGCCGATGAAGGCGACCGTCTGCTTCGTCCCGGCGCGGCCGAGCAGCGCGCCCAGGACCTGTTCGGCGATCTGCTGTTCGAGTGCATCGTCCGAGACGGGGGCCGTCGCGACGCCCTGGGGAGTGCTCGGCAGCCTGCCGTCGGCGACGAGCGCCTCGGCGGTGCGCCGGCCCAGCAGCGTGATCCAGACGGCCTGGCGCACGCGCGGGTCGTCCAGGTCGTAGCCGCGCAGATGGGCGATCGCCGCGACCATGCGCGTCTGGATGACCGTGACGGCGGCGAGATTGGCCGGGATGCCGGCGAGGGCCGTGATCGTTCCGCCGAGGTTCGTGACGAAGCCCTGGGCGCCGGCCATGGAGGTGTGGGCCCGCGAGACGGCGTCGATGGCCGCCTCGGTGCCGCCCTTCTGGCGGCCGAGCGCCGTGGCCGCGGCCTCACGGGCGCCGGGCAGTCTCGCGACGCCGTTGATGGCGTGGTCGGCCAGATGGCGCAGCGCGCCCGCGGTGGGGCCGGAGGCGACTATCGGGACGATCGACACGAGGGCGCCGCCGATGTCCGCCGCCGACGGCTTCTTGATGAGTGCCATGGAACCTCCTGAACGCCGGTACCTCCACCGTAGCCGAGGCACGCGCCCGGCGGGGCGTGCCGCGGGCCCCGCCGGACGCGGGCAGCAGCCGCACCGGTTCCGACGGCCCATGGCCGGAAACGTAAGATGGGGCGAATCCTGAGGGCCGATGACGGCATCATTGGGATTCAGTCGTGCACGGCACCGCCGATCGGGCGTGCGCTCTCGTCCCCAGCGGGACGGCCGGCGATGCAGGGGACACAGGGAAGGACGGGGTCGTGACGGGATTCGCCAAACTCGAGATCGACGGCAGGCTCTACGAGCTGCCCATCGCGGTCGGCAGCTGCGGGGAGCGGGCCATCGACATCAGCACGCTGCGCGCCGACTCCGGTTACATCACCCTCGACGAGGGCTACCGCAACACCGGCTCGTGCAGTTCGGCCATCACCTTCATCGACGGCGAGCGGGGCATCCTTCGCTACCGCGGCATCCCGATCGAGATCCTCGCCGAGAAGTCCGACTTCCTCGAGGTCGCCCAGCTGCTCATCTTCGGCCACCTGCCCACCGCGGCGCAGACCCAGAGCTTCAGCGATCTGCTCACCGAGAACGCCGCCCTGCACACCTCGATGAGCAAGCACTACGACGCCTTCCCCGAGCAGACGAACCCGATGGCGATCCTGTCGGCCATGATCAACACGCTGTCGGCGCACGACCGCCCGAAGATCGAGCCGGGCGACGACTCGATGCTCGAGCGCTACGCCGCCAATCTCATGTCGAAGGTGCGCACCATCGCGGCCGGCTCCTACAAGACCTCGGTCGGCGAGCCGATCATCTACCCGCGCCGCGACCACCGCTACGCGCAGAACTTCCTGCACATGATGTTCTCGCTGCCCTACAAGGAGTTCTACCCGAACGAGGCCCAGGCGCACGCGCTCGACCTCTTCTTCATGCTGCACGCCGACCACGAGCAGAACTGCTCCACTTCGACGGTGCGCATGGTGGCCTCCGGCAACGCCAACCTGTACGCCTCGTGCTCGGCCGGCGTCGACGCCCTGTGGGGCTCGCGCCATGGCGGCGCCAATGTCGCCGTCGTCCAGATGCTGCAGCGCCTGCGTCAGGAGGGCATCGGCCCCGGGCGGTTCCTGGCCGATGTCAAGGACCGCAGGAACTCGGTGCGCCTGATGGGCTTCGGCCACCGGGTCTACAAGACGATGGACCCGCGCGCCAGGCTTCTCGGTCGGGCCGCGGACGAGCTGCTCGAGGCCATGCACGTCGAGGACCCGCTCCTGGCCCTGGCCCGCGAGCTGGCGGACGCCGCCCGCGCCGACGACTACTTCGTGGAGCGCGACCTCTACCCGAACGTCGACTTCTACTCGGGCGTCATCCTGCGCGCCCTCGGCATCCCGCTGAGCATGTACACGGTGATGTTCGCGATCGGCCGGGTGCCGGGCTGGATCGCCAATTGGCGCGAGATCAGCTTCGACGAGAGCACCCGCATCTACCGTCCCCGCCAGATCTACACGGGCCGGGCCGAGGTCCCGTGGATCGATCTGGAGGACCGCGGGCGCTGAGGCCCTCGCCCCCCGCCCGCGCAACGGCCCGTTCCGGGGCCCGCCGGTCCAGCCCCGCTCGTACGGCCGGCCCGGGCCGCATCGGGACGGCCGAGGCGTCGATGAGCCTCGTCCGCACGCCGCAGCCCCTCAGGAGCTTCCTGAGAGACCGATCTTCAGGGACTCTCATGTTTTCACAGAAAAATCTTCTGACTAGGAGTTTTTCTTGACAGGATCGTCCGATCCTGAGAAAAGAGTTTTGCTTTTCTCAGGAAGGCGTCCATGATGGAGACATGGCAAAGACACTCTCTCGAATTGCTTCTGTTGCGGCTGCGGCTGCCCTCGCCGGTGGCGTCTCCGTGACTGCGGCTCAGAGCGCGTCCGCTGACGACGTCAACTGGGATGCGATCGCGAACTGCGAGTCCGGCGGCAACTGGGCCACCAATACCGGCAACGGCTACTACGGCGGTCTCCAGTTCTCCCAGAGCACGTGGGCCGCCTACGGCGGTTCCGGCAGCGCCTCCAGTGCCTCCCGCTCGGAACAGATCGCCGTCGCCGAGCGCGTGCTCGCCAGCCAGGGCATCGGCGCCTGGCCGGTCTGCGGCCAGTACGGCTCCTCCGGCGGGAGCTACACCGGGACCAACACCGAGGGCAGCTCGGCCTCCTACACCGAGGACACCTCGTACAACTACTCGCAGGAGTCCAGCTACGACTACTCCAGCGATTCCTCCTACTCCAGCTCCTACTACGCGGAGGACACCGCCAGCTACGCTACGGGCAATGGTTACACCGCCACCCGCGAGGCCACCGGCACCTACGAGGTCCAGGCCGGTGACACCCTCAGCTCCATCGCTGAGGCCCATGGCACCACCTGGCAGGAACTCGCCGGTCTCAATTCCGGCATCGCCGACGCGAACCTCATCTACGCCGGCGAGACGATCTACGTCTGATCACGACGTCCGTCCATGGGAGGGCCCCGCTCCGGCGGGGCCCTCCCCTCGTCTCTCCCCGCTGGCGGGCCGTCGGGCCCCTGCGGGCGCGATCAGCGGCCGAGCTCGCGCCTGCCGTCCGGGGCGCCGCGGCGCAGGCTGAGGGCGCCGGCCACCGCCACGATGCCCGCCCACGAGGCGAGCATGCCGATGAGGCCCGCGAAGGAGCCCGCGATCGCGGTCAGCGGCACGGACATGGACAGGCAGATGACCAGATCGCGCGTGCGGGCCCTGCGCTCGGCGCTCTCGCGCTGCTCGTCGGCCTGGCGCAGGTACTCGCGCTGCTGCCAGTCGACGGCCATCCTGGCGTTCACATCGGCGACGAAGGCGTCCACGACGTCCCTGCGCAGGCCCGGGCCGAGTTCGGCGCTCGCGTCCATGGCTGCCAGGGCGTCGGTGCGCGAGACGAAGGGCGCCCGGGACTGCGGAAAGGGCGAACCGATGGTGGCCTGATAGGGGCCGCCGGCATCCGCGGGGGCGTACGGTCCGGGCGCATTCGGCCGTCCTGTGGGCATCTGAGTCATGAGCACCATTGAACTCTCGGACGAGGGGTGTTGTCATCCGCCGACGGGATGAGATCGGGAAGGGCGCCGTTACGACTGCGGGGCGGCGCGGGGGCCGGTGCCTGCCGGGGCGCGCATACATTGGGGCCGTGATCATCGAACTCTTCGGCGACGTGGGCAGCTGGCCGGACCAGGACCTCATCGGCTTCACCGAGGAGCTCGACGCCGACTTCACGCTGGCCGCCTACGCGTCCGGCGTCTTCCCGATGCCGCTGCACGAGTCCGGCTACGAGGGCATCGGCTGGTGGTCGCCGGTGCGCCGCGGGATCCTGCCCCCGCGCGGGCTGCGCGTCAGCCGCAGCCTCAGGAAGTCGCTCGGGCGCTACACGACGAGCGTCGACCGCGCCTTCGAGCAGGTGCTCGACGGCTGCGCCGATCCCGCGCGCCCCTACGGCTGGATCGATGACGGCATCCGCTCGGTCTACACCCGGCTGCACGAGAGCGGCTGGGTGCACTCGGTCGAGGCCTGGGACGACGAGGGCCGCCTGGTCGGCGGGCTCTACGGCGTCAGCCTGCGCGGGCTCTTCGCCGGCGAGTCGATGTTCCACGACCCGCAGTACGGCCGCGACGCGTCGAAGGTGGCGCTCGTCCGCCTGGTCGACGAACTGAGCGCGGATGGCGCCGAGCCCCTGCTCGACGTGCAGTGGCTCACTCCCCATCTGGCCAGCCTCGGCGGGACGGAGGTCTCGCGCGGGCGCTATCTCGAACTGCTCGGGCGGGCCCTGAGCCGTGCCGACAGGGTCTGGCCGCTGCCGGGCGCGAGCGAGCGCCGCGGACGGGGCCGGCGTCCTCCATCGCCTAGGCTCGGGGCCATGCTCGGATACTTCGGCCCGGAGGGCACCTTCACGCACCAGGCCCTGCTGTCGTACAGCCGGGACGATGCCGTTCCGTTCCGCACCGTCGCCCAGGCGCTCGACGCCGTGCGGGCCGGCCGGGTCGAGGCCGTCATGGTGCCGATCGAGAACTCCGTGGAGGGCGGAGTCTCCGCCACGCTCGACAACCTGGCCGATCCCGGCGCCCGGCCGCTGCGCATCATCCACGAGGTGCTCGTCAACGTGCGCTTCAACCTGTGCGCGCGCGCCGGCACGCGCCTCGACCAGATCCGCCGCGTCATCACCCACCCGCACGCCGCCGCCCAGGTGCGCGACTGGCTGGCCGAGAACCTGCCGGGGGCCGAGGTCGTCGAGCGCGGCTCCACGGCCGGCGCCGCGAGGGCGGTCTCCGATCCGGGCTCGGGTTTCGACGCCGCCGTCTGCGCGGCCGTGGCCGGCGACATGTACGGCCTGGAACCGGTCGCCACCGACATCGCCGACAATGACGCGGCGATCACGCGCTTCGTCCTGGTGGCCCGCTCCGGGCCCGCGCCCGAGCCGACCGGCGCCGACAAGACCACGCTCGTCGTCTACATCGCCCGGGACGAGCCGGGCGCCCTGCTGACGATCCTGCAGCAGTTCGCGGTGCGCGGGGTCAACCTGTGCCGCATCGAGTCGCGCCCCACCAAGACCGCGCTGGGCAACTACTGCTTCAGCATCGATGCCGAGGGCCACGCCGCCGACGCCCGTATGGCCGAGGCCCTCATGGGCCTCAAGCGGATCTGCAAGGACGTCGTCTTCCTGGGCAGCTACGCCCGCGCCGACAAGGTGCGCCCCGTGCTGCGCGCCGGGGCCGGCAACGCCGACTACGCGTCGGCCTCGCGGTGGTTCGCCGGGCTCGAGGCCACCATGATCGACACCGCGCCGGGGTCGACCTCCGCCTCGAAGTAGGAGCCCTCTCCGACGGTGTCGCCGTCCAGCTCGAAGGGCATCGGCCCGTCCACGCGCACACTCATCGAGCGGCCCGCGTAGCGCTCCAGCGAGCGGTCGGCGCCGATGCGGGTGAGCACGCGCGTGACCATGCGCGCCCAGCTCGACAGGCCGGACGGCGAGCCGACGACCATCTCCATGCGCCCGTCGGTCGGGTCGGCATCGGGGATCAGCATGACGTTGCCGCCGATGGAGGGCACATTGCCCATCACCGTCAGCACGGCGTTGCCGCGCACCTGCTTGGCGCCGTCGACGCTGACCTGCACGCGGTGCGGCTTGGTGAGCAGCTCGGGAACCGCCGAGACCACGTAGGCGGCGGCGCCCATCATCCTCTTCAGCGCGTCGTTCGTGCGCGCCATGAGGCGGGCGTCGAAGCCGATGCCGGCCATGACGGCGAAGCGGTGCGGCTCGTCGGCCCTGCCGTCGACGACCATCCGGATGAGGTCGATGTCCTGCGGCTGGCCGTTGATCGCGATGAAGATCGCGTCCTCCTGGTCGAGCGGCAGGCCCAGATTCTTGACGAGCAGATTGCCGGTGCCGGCCGGGACCAGGCCGATCGGGATGCCCGAGCCGGCCATCGTCTGGGTGACGATGCGCACGGTGCCGTCGCCGCCGGCGACGATGACGAGGTCGGCGCCGTGCGCGACGGCCTCCCGGGCCTGCGCGACACCGGGGTCCTCGGGCGTGGTCTGCAGCCACAGCGGGGACTGCCAGCGGCGGCCGGCCAGCTCGTCGGTGATCTGGCGGCGGAAGACCATCTCGTCGGCCACCTTGACCGGGTTGTAGATCACCGCGCACAGGCCGCCGGTGGGCCGCGGGGTGCTGTGCCGGCGGGTGGCGATGAGCGGCAGCATGCGCACCCGGGCCAGGAGCAGGACGAGCGAGGTGACCAGGCCGCCGAGCAGGGCGCCGCCGATGATGTCGGTGAGGCGGTGGGCATTCATGGCGAAGCGGTCGGCCGCCTCGAGCAGGATCGTCAGGACGCCGACGACGCGCCAGCTGAGGATGGTGATGCGGGACCGCCGGGTGGTCGTGCTGACGGCGATCGCGGTCATCGCGCCGGCGACGACGATCGCCATGTGGGTGCTCGGGTACGAGGGGCCCCGGTAGGTGAGGAGCCAGTCCAGCGGTGAGGGCGGTCGTGGGCGTCCGATGGCGTTCTTGAGGAGGGTGCAGGCCAGCCAGCTGCCCAGTCCCGAGGCGACGATCGCCCCGGCGAGGTGGCGCAGCCGCCGGCGCCAGGCCCAGATCCCCAGGCCGACGAGGGCCAGGCAGACGATGAACGGGTACGTGAGGAGGGCGAAGGCGTCGGCGATCTGCTCGCCGGCCGAGCCCGGCACCAGGTGCGGGACGTCGCTGAGGGCGTCGAGGCCGGTGAAGACGCGCGTGCGCAGCGCAAGATGCGTCCAGGCGCCGAATGCGAGCGCGAAGAAGCACATGACCCACAGGTTGAAGCGGCTGAACGTCCGGGTGGTCACGCATCGATTGTGGCAGGCGTTCGTGTCGGCGGGCTGTGGGCGGCGGGCACGTCGGCGTGCCGCGCGGCGGTGCAGCGCGCGCAGGGCCCAGGGCCGCCCTGACGGTAGGCTGTGGCCATGATCGACCCGAAGCTGCTGCGCACCGATCCCGACCGCGTCCGTCGTTCCCAGGAGGTCCGTGGCGAGTCCGTCGGCCTGGTGGACGAGGCGCTCGCCGCGGACGAGGCGCGCCGGTCCTCGATCAGCGCCTTCGAGGCCGCCCGCGCCGAGCAGAGATCGCTGGGCGCCAGGATCGCCGGGGCCTCCGGCGAGGAGAGGACGGCCCTACTGGCCCGGACCAAGGAGCTGTCGGGGCGGGTGAAGGCCCTCCAGGACGCCGCCGCCGAGGCCGATGCCGCCTGCACCGGGGTCCTCAAGCAGTTCGGCAACATCGTCTTCGACGACGTCCCGGTCGGTGGCGAGGAGGACCTGTACGTCATCGAGACGGTGGGCGCTCCGCGCGACTTCGCCGCCGAGGGCGTCCGGGTCAGGGACCACCTCGACCTGGGCGAGGGCATCGGCGCCATCGACATGGAGCGCGGCGCCAAGGTGTCCGGCTCCCGCTTCTACTTCCTGAAGGGCCCGGGCGCCCTGCTCGAGTTCGCCCTCATCCAGTTCGCCCTGTCGAAGTCCCTCGAGTGGGGCCTGGTCCCGATGATCCCGCCGGCCCTGGTCAACCCCGAGGCCATGGAGGGCACCGGCTTCCTCGGCCAGGCCGCCGAAGACGTCTACTACCTGGAGCGCGACGACCGGTACCTCGTCGGCACGGCCGAGGTGCCGCTGGCCGCCTACCACTCGGGCGAGATCCTGGACGCCGGCGATCTGCCGGTCCGCCTGGCCGGCTTCAGCCCCGCCTACCGGCGCGAGGCCGGTTCGTACGGCAGGGACACCCGCGGTATCTTCCGCGTCCACTGGTTCGACAAGTTCGAGATGTTCACCTACTGCCGCCCCGAGGACGCCGTCGCCGAGCACCGGCTGCTGCTGGCCCACGAGAAGGAGTTCATCACCGCCCTGGGCATCCCCTTCCAGGTGCTCGACGTGGCCTCCGGCGATCTCGGCGCCTCGGCCGCCCGCAAGTACGACTGCTACGGCTGGGTGCCCTCGCAGGGCAGGTACCGCGAGATCACGTCCACCTCGAACTGCACGCAGTTCCAGGCCCGCCGCCTGGGCATCCGCATGCGCGACGGGAGGAGGATCGAGCCCCTGGCCACGCTGAACGGCACCCTGTGCGCCATGAGCCGCATGATCCTCATGATCCTCGAGAACTACCAGCAGGCGGACGGCTCGGTCGCCGTGCCCGAGGTGCTGCGCCCGTACATGGGCGGTCGGGAGGTCTTCGGGACGGTGTGAGGGCCCGGCCGGGCACCGCCGAAAAATCCGGGGTCCGGCAGGAGCCCGGCGGCGCCCGGTGGGGGATAATGGTCTCAGACATCCGCTGTGGGTGCGCTGACACCAGGGGGTCTGACATGACGACCACAGTGAATCTCGCCGCCGAATTTCTTCTGCTCGTCCTGGATGACGAGAAGGGCGGCTTCGTCCGCGACCTGACCACGGTGAACTTCACCATCGCTGCTGCCGAGATCGTCGAGCTGGTCGCCAAGGGCCAGCTCGTCTTCGCCGACGGGCAGAAGGGCACGAAAGTGCTCGCCAAGGGCGAGAACGGACCGAGTGACGAGTTCTTCGCCTACATCATCGAGGCCGTCGAGGGGAAGACCTACGACCAGGCCATCTCCACCCTGGTCGGGCCCTTCTCGCCGCGCCCCGGCCCGGCCCGCTCGCTGCGCTCCTACGAGCTGCAGCACCTCGTCGAGGCCGGCATCCTGCGCGAATGCCACATCAAGCTGCTGGGCCTCATCCCGCTCACCCGCTACCCCGAGGGCGATGCGAGCACCGAGATCGATCTGCGCGCCCGGGTGCGCGCCGTCCTCGGCGGCGCCGAACCCGACGAGCGCACGCGAGCCCTCGTCGCCCTGCTCTACGCCTCGCACTCGCTGACCGCCGTCTTCCCGCGCCTGGAGGCCAGGCCGATGAAGCGCCGCGCCCGCGAGATCGCCAGACGCAGCTGGGAGGACGAGGGCCTGGCCATGGCGCTGGCCGAGTACTTCTCCTACATGGCCCAGCTGTCCGCCGCGACGATGGTCTGAGTCACCGTTTGCGGCGGGCCCCGGGGCCGACGGCGACCTGCTCCTGCGGCCTCCGGGTCGCCGTCGCGCAGGTGGCCGCTCATGGCGCGGAACCGACCGGCCCCTCGGGAGGAGGGGAGGGCCCACCGGGCGCGGGCCCTCCCCCTTCGGTTCCGGCCTGCCCGGTCGTCACTCGGCGGCCGGTCCGGGCTCCTTCGGCGGTTTGGCCGTCGTCCGGAGGATGACGTCGCCCGGGCCCACGTCGCCGTCGGCGGCCTTGGCGATCTCGGCGAACTTGCGGACGTTCGTCACGAGCACCGGGGTGACCAGCGAGTAGCCGGCCTGCCTGATGACCTCCGGGTCGAAGACGACCAGCGGGTCGCCGGCCTTGACGCGGTCGCCCTTGGCGACCTTCACGTCGAAGCCCTCGCCCTCCAGGTTCACGGTGTCGATGCCGACGTGGATGAGCAGCTCGATGCCGTTGTCGAGCTTGATGCCGAAGGCGTGGCCGGTGGCCTGCGCGACGACGATCCTGCCCTCGCCGGGTGAGACGACGGTGGTGCTCGTCGGCTCGATGCCCACGCCCTTGCCGACCGTGCCGGCGGAGAACACCGGGTCCGGCACCTCCTCGAGGGGCATGACGCGCCCGGCCAGCGGCGAGACGACCTGCGTCACGGCGTTGGGCTCCAGGGCGGTCCTGGCCGGGGCGGGCCCGGCCGGGGCCGCGGGAGCCCCCTCGGCCGCGGCCGCCGGGGCGGCCTCGTCCCCGGCCCGCTGCGCCGCGACCTCGGCCCGCTGCTCGGGCGTGCGGTAGTCGGTGGCGAAGACCGCGATGAACGAGGCGGCGAATGCGGCCAGCACCGAGATGGCGTACAGCGGGATGTTGCTGAAGGCCGGGATGGTCAGCAGGGAGGTGAAGACGAAGGCGTGGGTGACGACACCGCCGCCGATGCCCTGGATGAGGCCGCCGATGACGCAGCCGATGAGCATGCGCGGGTAGATGCGCCGGAAGCGCAGGTGGATGCCGTACAGGCTCGGCTCGGAGATGCCGCCCAGCAGTCCGGCCACGACCGCGCCGGTGGCGGTCTGGCGCATCTCGACGTCCCTGTCGCGGATCGAGATGACGAGCACGGCGGCCGAGGCGCCGAAGCAGGCGAAGTTCCAGGCGCCCATCGGGCCCTGGATGTAGTCGTAGCCGATCGTGCTGATGTTGAGCAGCATGACGGCGTTGATCGGCCAGTGCAGGCCCAGCGGCACCATGAACGGGTACAGCAGCGGGATCAGGATGCAGAAGATGAACGGCGACAGGTCGTTGATGGTCTTCAGCGCCGTCGAGAGACCGGCGCCGGCGTAGACGCCGATCGGGCCGAGGACGAACGCGGTGAGCGGGATCATGATGAGCATGCACAGGAAGGGCACGAAGATCAGCTGCAGGTTGTCCGGGATGAGTCTCTTGAACAGCCTGTAGAGCGGACCGAGCACCCCGGCCATGAGCAGCGGCGGGAAGACCTGCTGACCGTAGTCGAAGACCGTCAGCGGCAGCCCGTAGGCCTGGACGATATGGATGTCCTGGCCCAGTACGTGCGAGACGTGGCTGCTGGTCAGCAGCGAGTCGCCGGCCTGCGAGTAGAAGCCGGGCAGTAGCAGGACGGCCATGATCGCGAAACCGACCCACGGGTCGGCGCCGACCTTCTTGGACGCGTTGTAGGCCACCATGAGCGGCAGGAAGTAGAAGACGCAGCGCCAGCACAGGTTGACGAACGCCCATCCCGGGGACAGGGTGACCTCGCCGCTGGACCAGTTGCCGATGACGCCGAGCGTGCTCATCAGGGCCATGAAGGTGATGAACAGCGAGGCGCCCAGCAGCACGCCGATGATCGGGCGGAAGGAGTCGGACAGGAACTCGAAGAAGGAGTCCACCCAGGCGAACCTGCCGCGGATGCCGCCCTGGCGGGCGGCGGCCTTGACCTCGGCGTCGGTGGGCTTCCCATCGCCGCCGCCGGAGCCGGCGTCGGCCATCTGGGGCAGGGCCATGATGTCGTTGTAGACGTTGGCCACGGCCCCGCCGATGACGACCTGGTAGCGGTCGCCGGCCTGCGGCACGGCGCCCATCACCACCGGGATCCTCTCGATGGTGTCCTTGTCGACACCGGAGCCGTCGCGCAACTGGAAGCGCAGTCGCGTTGCGCAGTGGGTGAGGCTCACGACATTGTCGGGGCCTCCGACCGCGTCGATGATCGCCGCGGCGTCGCTCGTCTTCTGAGCCATAGCTGCTCCTTGCTGACACCGGCGGCTCCTGCGCCGCCGGTTGGAGGGATGAACTCTGAGGGCTGGGGGTGACCTCAGGCCCCCTCCAGCCTAAGGGCAGATGGGACGGGCGGTGGGGACGTCCACGATGCGCGTCGTTCTCCTCGGCCGGGCCCGGCAGAGCCCACAGCCCGGGGCCGGAGCGCGCATCGCGGGGGAGCACGGGTGCGCGCCATGGAGGGGCGCCGCCGCATCCCCCGGCAGACCCGTTCCCGGACAGGTGCGCCCGGGCCCCTGGACCGGGGCGGCGGCCGTCGCCCCGCCCTATCGGGGGCGAACCGCCGAACCCGTGCATTCCCCGGTCGGCCAGTGGACGAAATGCTCCCCATCGGCCCCGCGCATGCCGTAGACATGAGGCATGACCGACATCACCTTGCACGGCGAAACCGTCCACACCCGCGGCGGGCTCCCGGCCGTCGGCGCCGAGGCCCCCGAGATCGATCTCGTCGGCGCCGATCTGGGCCCCGTCACCCTCGAGGGCCTCAGGGGGCGCCGCGTGGTCCTCAACATCTTCCCGAGCCTCGACACCGGCGTGTGCGCGATGAGCGTCCGCAGGTTCAACGAGCTCGCGGCAGGCCTGGAGAACACCACCGTCGTATGCGTCTCGAAGGATCTTCCCTTCGCCGCCGGGCGCTTCTGCGCCGCCGAGGGCATCGAGAACGTCGTCACCGGTTCCGCCTTCCGCTCGCACGCGATGAGCAGGGCCTACGGCCTGCGCATGACCGACGGCCCGCTCAAGGGCCTGCTGGCCCGCGCTGTCGTCGTCATCGACGAGACCGGCCGGATCGTCCACACCCAGCTCGTCCCCGAGATCGAGTCCGAGCCCGACTACGACGCAGCGATCGCCGCGCTCGCCTGAGCGGGGTGCGGGACCGCGCCGCCCGGTCGCCCGCGATCCGTTGCCCCGTGCCGGAGCCCTCGCCGGGCGCGGCTGCTCCGCCCCGCCGCCGATGATCCGGCGGGGCCCCGGCCGCGGTCCGTCCTGAGGCCCCCCGCGTCCCCGGCGGTTCCCGGAGCGGCCTTTCAGGCCAGGGCGGCGTCGGTCGCCGCGCCCAGCACGGCGCCTATCGAGTCGTGGACGACCAGGTCGGCGCGGGAGTCGGCCGGGGTGGCTGATCTGTTGATCAGGACGAGCGGGGAGCCGCGGAAGTAGTCGAGCAGGCCGGCCGCCGGGTAGACGTTGAGGGAGGTGCCGCCGACGATGAGCACGTCGGCGCGGCTGATCGCCTCCATCGCGGCGCTCATGACGGCCATGTCGAGGCCCTCCTCGTACAGGACGACCTCGGGTTTGATGATGCCCCGGCAGTCGGTGCAGCGCGGGATGCCCGTCGAGGCGACGATCGTCTCCACCGGGTACCGCGCCCCGCAGTCGACGCAGCGATTGCGCAGCACCGAGCCGTGCACCTCGTGGACGGTCTTCGAGCCGGCCAGCTGGTGCAGGCCGTCGATGTTCTGGGTGACGACGGCCGCGAGCCCGCCCGCCTCCTCGAGTCTGGCAAGCGCCCGGTGGGCCGCGTTCGGCCGCGCGTCGGGGTGGAGCATGTTCGCACGGTAGAACGCGTAGAAGTCCTCCGGTCGGTCGCGCCAGCAGCCGTGGGAGAGCATGTACTCCGGCGGGTACTGGCCGCCGGCGCGGGTCGTGTACAGGCCGGTGGCCGAACGGAAGTCGGGGATGCCGCTCTCCGTGGAGACGCCCGCCCCGCCGAAGAAGACGGCCCGCCGGGCCCCGGCCAGGATGCTGCTCAACTCGTCAACGCTCATGGTCCCACAGTAGGCCTGCCGGGCCCGGCCGGATCGCCCCGGTGGCACGCATCGCCGGTGTGCAGGCCGGGTGACTGGCCTGCACACCGGCGATGACGGTCGCTGCGGCGCCTCGCCTCAGTCGGCGCCGGACTCCATGGCGGCGTTGTCGAGCGGGGTGGCCTCGGCTTCGCCGGCGTGCAGCGGGTTGTCGGCGATCTCGGACGACTTGCCGGCCTCGAGCCGGCCGACGAGCTTCGCGGTCTCGCCGCCGGTGAGCTGGCCCTGGGCGGCGTACTGCTCGAGGCGGGCCCGCGAGTCGGAGATGTCGAGATTGCGCATGGTCAGCTGGCCGATGCGGTCGAGCGGGCCGAAGGCGGCGTCCTCGACGCGCTCCATGGACAGGCGCTCCGGATGGTAGCTGAAGGCCGGCCCCTCGGTCCGCAGGATCGAGTAGTCGTCGCCGCGGCGCAGGCGCAGCGTGACCTCGCCGGTGACGACGGAGGCGACCCAGCGCTGAATCGACTCGCGGATCATGAGCGACTGCGGGTCCAGCCAGCGCCCCTCGTACATGAGGCGGCCCAGGCGCAGGCCCTCGGTGCGGTAGTTGGTGATGGTGTCCTCGTTGTGGATGGCGTTGATCAGCCGCTCGTAGGCGATGAACAGCAGTGCCATGCCGGGGGCCTCGTAGATGCCGCGGCTCTTGGCCTCGATGATGCGGTTCTCGATCTGGTCGCTCATGCCCAGGCCGTGACGGCCGCCGATCTCGTTGGCCCTGAGGACCAGGTCGACGGCGGAGCCGAACTTCTCTCCGTCGATCGCGACCGGACGGCCCCGGTCGAACTCGACGGTGACGACCTCGGGGTCGATGGCGACCGACGGATCCCAGAACCTGACGCCCATGATGGGCTCGACGGTCTCGATCGAGACGTCGAGGTGCTCCAGGGTCTTGGCCTCGTGCGTGGCCCCCCAGATGTTGGCATCGGTGGAGTAGGCCTTCTCCCTGGAGTCCCGGTAGGGCAGGTCGTGCGCGGTGAGCCAGGCGCTCATCTCGTCGCGTCCGCCGAGCTCGGCGACGAAGTCCTCGTCGAGCCAGGGCTTGTAGATGCGCAGCGCCGGGTTGGCCATGAGGCCGTAGCGGTAGAAGCGCTCGATGTCATTGCCCTTGTAGGTCGAGCCGTCGCCCCAGATGGAGACGCCGTCCTCCGCCATGGCGCGCACGAGCAGGGTGCCGGTGACGGCGCGGCCGATCGGCGTGGTGTTGAAGTAGAACCTGCCGGCGCTCGAGACGTGGAAGGCGCCGCAGGCCAGGGCCGACAGGCCCTCCTCGACGAGCGAGGAGCGGCAGTCGACGAGTCGGCTGATCTCGGCGCCGTACTGGCCGGCGCGGCCCGGCACCGAGGCGATGTCGGGCTCGTCGTACTGGCCGATGTCAGCGGTGTAGGTGCACGGGACGGCGCCCCTCTCGCGCATCCAGGCGACGGCGCAGCTGGTGTCGAGGCCACCGCTGAACGCGATGCCGATTCGCTCGCCCACGGGAAGGGACGTCAGTACCTTGCTCACGAGAACCAAGAATAACCCGAATTATTATGCGATGTCGAACCCATTCTTGGGCGTGATTGAAGCGAGACTTATTCCCGTGTGAGAATAACTATGCAAGACGATGCGCCGCACAGCTCTCGGTGCAGGCGACGGCGACCGCCCCCGCGGCGGACGGCGCGCCGGCTCAGCCGCTGTACCCGGCGACCAGGACGATCTTGCCGGTGTTCTCGCCGGACTCGAGCAGCTCGTGGGCCCTGGCGGCGTCCTCGAGCGGTACGCGCGTCTGGTTGCCGGGCTCGATGGTGCCGTCGGCCAGCAGCGGCCAGACGACCTCCTCCACGCGGCGGCAGATGGCGGCCTTCTGGTCGGCGGGGCGTCCGCGCAGGCTCGTCGCCGTGATCGTGCCGCGCTTGTTGAGCAGGACGGCCAGGTTCAGGGTCCCCTTGACGCCCTTCTGCAGGCCGATCGTCACCATGCGGCCCTCGGTGGCCAGGCAGCGCACATTGGCCTCGAGGTACTTGGCGCCGATGATGTCGAGGATGACGTCGACGCCGCGGTCGGCCGTGGCGACCATGACGGCCGGTTCCCAGTCGGAGGCGTAGTCGATGACCTCGTCGGCGCCGAGCCCCTTGCAGTAGGACGCCTTCTTCCGCGAGGCGGTGGTCACGACGCGCGCGCCGATCGCCTTGGCGTACTGGATGGCGAAGCTGCCGATGCCGCCCGCGCCGCCGTGGATGAGGACGGTCTCTCCGGCGCTCAGGCGCACGCGGTCGAAATTGGAGACGACGGTGGCGGCCACCTCGACCAGGCCGGCGGCCTTGATCGGGTCGATCCCGGGCGGGACCGCCAACAGGTGCTCGGCCGGGGCGACGAAGTACTCGGCGTACGCGCCGCCGGCGAGGAGGGCCAGTACCTGATCGCCGGCCGCGTGGCCGCTGACGCCCCCGCCGAGCTTCTCGATGACGCCGAGCCCCTCCAGGCCCATGACGTCGGTGACGCCGGCGGGCGGCGGGTAGTGGCCCTGGCGCTGCAGGATGTCGCCGCGGTTGACGCCGACCGCCTGCGTGCGGACCAGTACCTCGCCGGGGCCGGGCTCGGGGGTGGGCACCGGCGCCCACCTGATCTGGTCGGTTCCGCCTGGCTCGGCAACGGTGATCGCGTGCATGCCCCCAGCTTGCCAGAGATGTCCATCGGCTACCATGAGTGCGCGCTGTCGGACACCGGTCCGCCGGCCATGGCGAGGTCGCACAGTGGACTAGTGCAGCCGCCTTGAAAGCGGCCGAGCGGAAGCTCCGTGGGTTCGAATCCCACCCTCGCCGCGTCGTTCATGGTGTGCTCCGGGCCTCCGGGCCGGCCCTGCGGGCCGCGAGGGAGGCTCCGGTGGATCGAGTGCAGTATTTCGCTGGGGCTTGTTCTACGATTCGGATATGCCCGGAAGCAGACCAGCCGACGTTGAGAGCGGTGGCTCATGGGCTTCCAGCGATGGTACGGCCAAGTCGATGCGCTCCAACAAACGCAGGGACACCGGTCCGGAACTGGCTGTGAGAAGGATCCTGTTCGCGAACGGGCTCCGTTACCGGGTCGACTTCGCGCCGTGGGTGAACAAGAGACGCCGGGCCGACATCGTCTTCATAGGCCCTCGTCTGGCGGTCTTCATCGATGGTTGCTTCTGGCATGGCTGCCCGGAGCACGCAACGGTCCCGGTTGCTCATGCCGACTACTGGGCGCCGAAGCTGGAGAAGAACAGGGAGCGGGACAGAGACACTGACCGAATGGCTGCGGGGGAGGGCTGGAAGGTGCTCCGGATCTGGGAGCACGTCCCCCCCGAAGAGGCTGCCGCTCGGATCATGAAGGCCCTTCGGATCTGACTGGCCTTGTGGCAGAATTCCCGCCCGGGATTTCAGGTTGAGCTGTACTCAAGTCGTAGAAGGTGTCAACTTGAGTTCCTTTGAAGATTTTCTCGGTCTATTATGATCGTTTTAAGATTCGCTGCAATGGCTTCTTTGCGGGATTCGAGCTGTCTCCTGCCGTAGGTGGTGAGGCCCGCGGTGTGCATGACAATGTTCCGAAGATATCTGATTGATTCCAGTTGAGACTTCAGTGGGGTGTTGTTGCCCTGGGGTTTGGTCCCTCGATCGACCACCTTCAGGAGATCCGCTAGACCGAGGTACCACAATCTGTTCTCCGAAGAGCGGCATTTTTCCCTCAACCCTGAACCGGAGAAATTCTCGGTCGCTCGACTCTTATTCTTATCCGCCTCTTTTTCCTCCGTCTTGCTGAGCTTCATCGAGTATTGCGTGGCTATCTGCCGCATCAAATTCTCCAGAATATATATGTGACTGTAGTCGTCGAGTGATTCAATCAAATCCCCTTCCGCTTTTTCGAGTAATTCATCAAAAGCCTTTCTGGACTTCTTGGACTTCGCTGTGCCAGTTTCGGGGAACAGCTCCTTGGTCTGCTCCTTCGTCAATCGAAGGGCGGCTCGTTTCTTCTTGGTGCGCTTCGGATTGTCGTCATCCCCGTCCTGCCTGTCCTCGATCCGCAAATCATCCCATTCAGCATAGATTTGATTGACCACTCGGCTGAGCTCATTCAACAATTCATTGAATCGAGGATCGTCCTCCTTGATCGATTCGCGATTCGAAGTGAAGGGGTCATTGGTTCCGGAGTCCAATACATCCATATGGATCTGACCGTAGATGTACTGCGCAGGAACTCGTGCACTCGGCCGATGTGAGAGAATGTCCCGCTCACGGAGTCTTCCGTTCACGAACAGGTCCACGCCGACCTTCTCCTTGGCCCCGAATACTATCAGGTCGCGAGGTTTCGCCACAGTGGCCAGGAATCCGCGTGCCTCGGATATTTTTAATGGTGTTCCTTCGCGGGAGGGGCGCACCAATTCCAAGAATGGATCCTTGAAAGAATCCCCTATTCTCCAAAGATACTGTGTCGATTCGGCCAACTCCTTGGCGTCGGATACGGTGATTTCAGCATCGTTGAGAAAGATGCTGAAAGAGTCGTCTACCAGTGAAAACCTGTAGAACAGGGCAAGGGCCTTGCGAAGAAATTCATCTGTGGAGTTCGACATTCTGACCTTTTTGAAGAGAATCGCTGTCCCATGGTCTTGGGCGTCCAAACGGTGAAGATCCTGCTCAGTCGGGTCGGGGAGTGTCACTTCCTGGCTGCTCCTGTCCTCGTCGATCGCCTCATCGATGACATTGTTGTCGATGGTGCACCCGAATGAGGCTCCATTTCCTGTCCTCGACACGATCGTGACCGAATCTGCGCAGGAGAGCAGCGCGAGTTTCCCGATTCCTTTTGCTCCGATATAGGGTCGACCGCGGGGCGTCTTGGTGGAACCGTCTTTCCGCTTCGAGTATCCGATCTTAAGAAACTTGTTCTGGATGTCATCACGAGTCATTCCGGTGCCATCGTCGCGGATGATCATCATTCGGTTCTCATGGTCTATGTTGATCCAGACGTTTTCAGCATCGGCGTCCCAGGCGTTCGATATGGCTTCGCCGAGGACGGTGATGAAGTTTCTATAAAGTTGCCGCCCCAAGTGGTTGAGCACAGTGAGCGAGAACTCGAATTTGAACGGATCGGATGGCTGCGGTGCGACTGCGGAGATGGACATCAGGAGTTCGCCTCAATCATGGTTGGAAGCATCTTCAATAATTCTTTTCCCTACGAGAAAACCGAGAACTGGGGGGACGGCATTTCCGATCATTTTCCCCAAGGTTGTGAAGTGGGCGGGATTGTTCGGTGGGATGAACGAGTAGTCACGGGGGAATCCTTGGAGAATGGCGGCCTCTCGTGGGGTGATTGTCCGTGATTGGTAGGGGTGACCGAATCGTCCGGATCCGTAATTGAAAAATTCAGTTGTTATTGTCGGGGCGGGCTCCCCGGGATTCATCACTCCGTAAAAAGAGCCGAAAGACTTCCCCGAGGAGCGAGTGTGACATGGCGCTCTCAATTCTTCCGGCCAGTCCTCCCAAGTCCCACCTGGTTTTGATGCGCGGATGCGCGCAACGTTAATCGGGGACAATTTTCGTGCGCGGTGAAGAGGGTCATCAGGGTCGACCTCACCTGCTTGCAGAGGGGGAAGGCCGGCCAGGGCCTGGACCACAGTGGTTTCATCTTCTCGGGAAACCCATTTCTTGGGCAGAGCGATAGGCCCTTTTCTGGATGCGATGAGAACCAGACGCCGACGGCGCTGGGGCAACCCGTACTGCTCTGCTTTCAAAACATCGTAATCGATGTAATAGCCTTTTGAAGACAGGTCTTTCAAGAAATGGTGAAACACTTCTTGCTTCCTGAGGGGTGCTACGTTTTCCATCGTTAAGTATTCGGGGCGTATTTCTTGTGCTAGTCGACCGAACTCAAGCAAGAGGTTCCATGCTGAGTGTTTCTTGGAATCGGCGCCTCGGCGCTGCGAGGAGAAGGGCTGACATGGCGCACAGCCGGCGAGAAGGCGTGCGGAGCCCTTCGACCACATGCTTTGGATGTCGTGGGCGCTGATGTCCCGGACGGACATTTCGTAGAAGGTCGCCCCCAAGTTGGTTTCGAAGGGGTAGCGGCATTGAGGATTGACATCGATGCCTGCGCGGATCTCGATGCCCGCCTGCATGAGGCCATAGGACAATCCACCAGCTCCGCAGAACAGATCCACTGCTTCGACTCGGGAAGGGTGCATTGCTCTTACCCGTTATCCGTGTCTTGCTGGAGAATTTGACGATGTCTCCTGTTGTTCATGGGATCCGCATCGCGCATGTGGGGGTCAGCTCACCGGGTTGTACGCGCAGGCGTCCGAGACGTCCTCGGCGGTGGCGCTCGTGGTCGCGCTGGAGGCCGAGGTCTCCTCGCCGTAGCCGGGGGACCCGTCGCGGGCCGGGGCGCTGCTGCTCGTCCCGGCCCCGCCCGTCGCGGCGGCCGATGCGCCGGCCGAGGGGGCCGTGCCGCCGTTCTCGCTCAGGGAGATGGCGTCGGCCACGGCCGCACGGATCGCGTCGTAGTCGGGGTCTCCGGGGTCGACCTCGAGGGCGCCCGAGGCGCCCGCCCCGGACAGGTCCTGCGAGATGAGCAGGCGGCTGACCGTGCCGTCCTTGACGGTCAGGGCCAGATTGGCCAGGTTGTCGAGCAGGTCCTGCGGGATGTCGGTGCTCATCATGTTCTCGCTGGCGGCGGCGATCGCCTCGTAGCGGGTGAGCAGCGTCTGCGGGTTGACCTGCTTGATGATGGCGTTCACCAGGCAGCTCTGCCGGCGCATCCGGCCGTAGTCGTAGTCGGGGTCGTTGCAGCGGCTGCGGGCGTACCACATGGCGTCGGTGCCGTTCAGCAACTGATCGGGGCCGACGTTCAGATAGCCGTCGACGCCGCACTCCTCGTCGCCGTAGCCGTCCACGTGCCCGCCCCTGGCGATCGGGAAGTTGATGTTCACTGTGACGCCGCCCATGGCGTCGATGAGTGTCTGGATGCCGTCGATGTTGACCATCATGAAGTAGTCGACCTCGAGGCCGGTGATGCCCTGGACGGCCAGTTTCGTGGCGTCGGCGCCCGGGTAGTCGGTGTCGGTGAAGAGCTCGGGGTGCTCCTTGGGCACCTCCTCCCAGATGGCGTTGAGCAGATAGGAGTCCTCGCTGTCCGAGGAGCCGTCCCAGACGCGGCCCTTGGGGTAGGCCTTCGCCAGGGCGCTGCCCTCCGGGAAGGGCACGTTCTCGAGGTTGCGCGGCAGCTGGACGATCACGGTGTCGCCGGTGGCGGTGTCGATCGAGGCCAGCATGAGCGTGTCGGTGCGGATCCCCAGCTCGTCGTCGCGGTTCTCGCCCGAGTCGGCGCCGATGAGCAGGATGTTGAGACGGTTCATGCCGGCCCACGGGTTGTCGCCGCTGACGTTCGGTCGGGTCTGCGAGCGCGAGCCCGAGCCGAAGATGTTGCCGAGCACGATGCTCGTCTGCAGTGCGTAGGCCGAGGCGACGGCCGTCGGCGTGGCCACCGCGAGGGACATGAGGAAGACGACGGCGGCGCCGACCAGGCGCTGGGCGCGGGACATGCGGCGCGGCCGCGAGACCAGGTAGGTGCCGGTGATGATGACGACCCACAGCAGCGCGCTGACGAGCAGTATCGCGGCGATGACCAGCAGGCGGTCGGAGTTCGCGACGATCGACACCAGCGTTCTGCGGTGCGTGAAGGCGATGATGGCCACTGCGCCGCCGGCGATGATGCTCAGCGCGAAGAGCAGCAGCCCGACGAGGGTGCGGCGGGTGCCGATGAGACCCAGCCCCGGGATGATCGAGCCGAGGGTGGTGCGGATCAGCGTCTTGCCGAAGCCGGCCGAACGGTCGTACAGCGGGTTGCCGGCGCCGTGGGCCGCGCGCCCGCCCTCGCGAAGGCCGACCTCCTCGACGTCGAAGAGCTCGTCGCTGCGGTGGGTCTTCTCGGTCGGGTCGTCGGGGCGCGCGTACCGGGGGACGTAGGCGTCGTCGTCCGCCGCCCGGCGGGGGCGTCCGCCGCGCGAGTTGTCATCGTTGTCGTGGTCTGCCATGACACCTTCTTGGTCGTGCTGGCCGGCGGGGAGGAACCGGTTCGGTCGTGCCCTGGGCGGGGCTGATCGGGTGGGCATCCCCCGATTCTCTGATCTCTGACCATCCATGATGCCTTGCGCATCTGTGGACGAGGCGCGCCGCGCCGCAGCGCGTCCGGGCACGGGCCTGGCGGTGCCGGTCTGCTCCGTGCGGGCTCGCGGCTCCGACCCCGGGAGCGCGTGTGCGACGGATCCGGGCGCCCGGGTACGGGACCGTGACCGGGGGTGGAGGGGACCGGCGCGCGGGCCAGTCGGGCGCTTTGCCCGGTGGGCCCGCAGCGGATATGGTTGGAGGCCGCTGGAGGTGTCGCCTAGTCCGGTCTATGGCGCCCGCCTGCTAAGCGGGTTTGGGACTCACATCCCATCGCGGGTTCGAATCCCGCCACCTCCGCCAGCCCTGGAGCGGCCCGCCGTGCCCCGGCGGGCCGCTCCAGGGCTGGCGTCTTCAGCATCATGCCCGGTCCGGCCGGGGCCCGACTGGAGATTCCGGGCCGGGAGGGGTATTGTTCTTATCCGCCGTCAGGCAGGCACCCATAGCTTAATGGATAGAGCATCTGACTACGGATCAGAAGGTTGGGGGTTCGACTCCCTCTGGGTGCGCCATCCAGGGCCCCGCTCCGCGCGGGGTCCTTTCCGTGCCCGGGGCCTGCTCGGATCGCGCGCCGTCCCCGGCGCGCCCGCTCAACCGGTGGTGGCGACCTCCGCGTCCTGCTCCCGCTCGTGGCGGCGGGCCAGCGCGTGGCGTCTGCCGTAGCCGAGGTAGATCACCAGGCCGATGGCCATCCACACCAGGAAGCGCATCCAGGTGGCGAGCGACAGGTTCATCATCATGTACAGGCAGGCCAGCACGGAGGCGATCGGCAGTACCGGCGAGAACGGCACCCTGAAGGGGCGCTCCAGATCGGGGCGCGTGCGGCGCAGGATCGGGACGGCCGCGCTGACCACTACGAAGGCGAACAGCGTGCCGATCGAGACCATGTCGGCCAGGGCCCGCAGCGGGACGAAGCCGGCCAGGGCGGCGACCAGGGCGGTCGTAAGGGCGATGACACGGTAGGGCGTGCCCCACCTCGGGTGCACCCTGGCCACCGACATCGGCAGCAGACCGTCACGGCCCATGGCGAAGGCGATGCGTCCCATGCCGACGATGTCGACCAGGATCACCGAGGTCAGACCGCAGATGGCGGCGACGGCGATGAGCGCGCCGGCCCAGCCCAGGCCAACCGACTTGAAGGCCTCGGCGACCGGGGCGCCCTCGTCGATGTCGGCGTACTTGACCATGCCGGTGACGACGAGGCAGACCGCCACGTACAGGCCGGTGCAGATGCCCAGCGTGCCGAGCACGCCGCGCACCAGGTCGCGCTGCGGGTCCCTCGTCTCCTCGCCCATGTTGGCGACGACCTCGAAGCCCGAGTAGGCGAAGAAGACGACGGCGGCCGCGGTGAGGATGCCGGCCAGTCCGAAGGTGGACGGCGAGACGCCGGTGACGGCCTGCACCAGGCTCGTCTCCCAGCCGGTCCGGCCGTCCTCGGTGGTGGCCGCCGGGGCCGGGATGAACGGGCTGTAGTTGGCCGCCCTGATGAAGAACAGGCCCACCGCGATGATGAAGACGCAGATGGTCACCTTTATGACGACGAGGGTGTTCGTCACGCGTGCCGACTCCTTGGCGCCGATCATCGCGATGAGGCCGAGCAGTACCGCGATGAAGACGCCGCCCAGGTTGATCCTCGATGTCTCGCCGAAGAAGGCGTCCGGCAGGCCGAACAGCGACTTGAGGTAGCCGGACCAGCCGCGCGAGACGACGCCGGCGCCGAGCGCGAACTCGAGTACGAGGTCCCAGCCGATGATCCAGGCGAAGATCTCGCCGAGCGTCGCATAGGCGTAGGTGTAGGCCGAGCCCGCGGTCGGGACGGCCGAGGCCATCTCGCAGTAGCACAGCGCCGCCAGCAGGGCGATGAACCCGGCCAGCGCGTACGAGATGGTGACGGCCGGGCTGGCGTGGTTGCGGGCCTCGATGCCGGTCAGGGTGAAGATACCGGTCCCGATGACCATGCCGATGCCCAGGCCGAGCAGGTCGCGCACGGTCAGTTGGCGCTTGAGGACCCCGGGGGAGACGGCATCGGCGGCAGCATCTGCGGACTGCTGGGCGAGGATGTCCTCGATCGGCTTCAGGCGAAGCGCTCCGTGTCTGCTCACGAGAGCACGTTAGTACCTCGACGTGAAGGTATTTGCAGGTGCCCGTGAACGCTGTGGGCGAAACAGCGGTCCGTCCGGGCGCGCCGTGCAGCCGCGGGGACGCGCGTGGACGTGCAGACGCACTGGAGTCCCGCCTCCGTCCCGCTCACCAGTCGTGCATGCCGCCGTCACGCAGACGGTTCACCGGCAGCGACCTGGGCGCGTACGGGTGCTCGGCCGCGGCCTCCTCGTCGAAGTCGACGCCCAGGCCGGGGGCGTCGTCCAGCGTGATGACGCCGTTCTCGAGGCTGTAATGGGGCGTGAAGACCCTCCAGGTGTCCTCGGGGTAGCCTGTACTCCTGCATGCCGAAGTTGGGGATCGTCCAGTCGAGCGCGAAATTCGCTCCCTGGCCGATCGGGGAGATGTCGGAGGCGCCCTGCATGCCCGAGCGGACGTCGTAGACGTCGGCCAGCGCGAGGATCTGGCGCAGGTGCGTCAGGCCGCCGCCATGGGTGACCGGGATGCGGATGTAGTCGATCAGCCGGTTGCTGATCGCGTGGTGGCAGTCGTGCACGCTGTTCCAGACCTCGCCGACGGCGATCGGGCAGCTGGTGAGACCGCGAACGGTGGCGAAGGCCTGCTGGTCCTCCTCGGGCACGGGGTCCTCGAGCCAGAACATCCGGTAGGGCTCGAGCCGGCGGCCCAGCCAGCCGGCCTGGCTCGGGGCGAGGCGGTGGTGGCCGTCGTGCAGCAGCTCGAAGCCGTAGCCGAGCTCGTCCCGGACGGCCCTGACGAGCTCCGGCAGGAAGTCCAGATAGGCGCCGGTGTGCCACTCCTCGACCTCCGGCAGGGCGCTGCCGGCGGGTTCGTACTCCTCGTCGCCCCTGGCGACGCCGTAGGCGCGGTGTCCACGCCGGGCACCTGCGCCTGGACGCGGACGGCCCGGTACCCCTCGGCGAGCCTGGCCCCGGCGTCCTCCACGGCCGCTTCGACGGTGTGGCCGGTGCAGTGCCGGTAGACGGTGATGCAGTCGCGTGCCCGGCCGCCGAGCAGACGGTGGACCGGTACGCCCAGGGCCTTGGCGTTGAGGTCCCACAGGGCTTGGTCGATGGCGGAGATCGCCGACATGGTGACCGGGCCGCGGCGCCAGTAGGCCCCCTTGTAGCAGTACTGCCAGATGTCGTTGATGCGGCTGGCGTCGAAACCGATCAGGGCCGGGGCCAGGTGGTCGGTGAGATAGGAGGCGACGGCCAGTTCGCGGCCGTTCAGCGTGCCGTCGCCGTAGCCGACGGCGCCGTCGTCGGTGGTGATCCGCACGGTGCAGAAGGCGAGCCCCGGCGAGCACAGCAGGACGTTGATGGCCTGGATCCTCATGTTTCTCCTTGAGAAATGGACTGTTCGCTCAACGCAAAACCTAGTGCTCGTCGTTCCCGGGCGTAGGCTGGTGAAGGAACTGCCGGGCTGCTCGGGCCGGCCGAACTCGTCGGCCGGGCGGGTCGGACCCGCGTCGCGGGACGTACGCGGGACACACTGGAGGGGACGAGAGGAGCGCCGCATGCCCGAGCCGGACGACGGGATCGTGCCGGCGGGCTCGCCCGGGGCCGGCGGGGTCCCCGCGACGATGCGGGCCGTCGTCCTCGACGGGCCCGGGCCCGCCACTAACCTTCGGGTGCGCGAGCTCCCGGTGCCCGTGCCGGCTCCCGGCTGGGTGCGCATCCGCGTGCGGGCCTTCGGGCTCAATCACTCCGAGCTCATGACGCGGCTGGGCATGTCGGGCGACGCGGTCGCCTTCCCGCGGGTGCTCGGCATCGAGGCGGTCGGCGAGGTCGACCTGGACACGACCGGCGCCCTGTCCCCCGGCACCAGGGTCGCCGCGATGATGGGCGGCATGGGCCGCGAGTACGACGGCGGCTATGCGCAGTACACGTGCGTCCCGGCCGGCCAGGTCAGCGCCTTCGACTCGGACCTGGACTGGGGCACGATCGGCGCCGTCCCCGAAATGCTCCAGACCGCGTACGGCTCGCTCACCACCGGCTGCGACGGGCGTCCCGGTCAGAGCCTGCTCGTGCGCGGCGGGACGACCTCGGTCGGCATGGCGCTGGCGGTCCTGGCGAAGCAGCGGGGCATGACGGTGCTGGCCACCACGCGGCGCCCGGCCGGCGCCGACCGGCTGGCCGCGGTGGGCGTCGACCACGTGGTGATCGACGACGGGGACGTCGCCGGGCGGGTGCGCCGTCTCGTGCCCGGTGGCGTCGACTGCGCCGTCGAACTCATCGGCGCCACGACCCTGCGCGACACCGTGCGGGCGCTGCGCCGCGGCGGTCCCGGTCGCCCCGGGGGCGTGTGCTGCTTCACCGGCATGGTCTCGCACGAGTGGTCGGTGCCCGACTTCTACCCGATCGACTTCCTGCCCAACGGGGTGCGGCTCACCGCGTACTCCGGCGAGGCCGCCGACCTGCCCGCCGAGGTGCTGCAGCGCTTCCTGGACGACGCCGCAGCGGGCCGGGTGGGCGTGCCGGTCGGCCGCGTCATGAGCCTGGACGAGGTGCCCGAGGCCCACCAGATGCTCGAGGACGGGACCGGCGGCGGCAAGATCGTGATCATCACCGGGTGAGCCGTTGCCGTCCGCTGGCCGGCCGGTGGAGTGGGCGGTGGCCTAGGGGCGTGCGCTCCGGTGCGCACGCCCCTAGGCTTGGCCCATGACTGAGCGCAAGAGTGTCCTGATCACCGGTGCGACCCGCGGCATCGGCCGTGCGATCGCCGAGGAGCTGGCCCCCGACTGGCACGTCATCGTCGGCGGGCGCCGTCCCGACGCGGTGAACGCCCTGGTCGAGTCCCTGCCCAGCGCCGAGCCCTTCGTCGCCGACGTGCTCGACGGCGACGCCCTCACCGGGGCCGCCTCGCGCGTCACCGGGCTCGACGCCCTCGTCCCGTGCGCCGGCCAGACCACGCTGGGGCGCATCGCCGATCTCACTGCCGAGCAGTGGCGCGCCGAGTTCGAGATCAACGTCATCGCTCCGGCCCTGCTGACCCGCCTCCTCCTGCCGGCCCTGCGCTCCCGGGCCGGCCAGGTCGTCTTCATCAACTCCGGCGGCGGCTTCCACACCCGCGGCAACGACGCCTGCTATTCGGCGTCCAAGCGCGCGCTCATCGCCGTCGCCGACGGCCTGCGCGCCGAGGAGGCCGGCGCCGTGCGCGTCACCTCGATCCACCCCGGCAAGGTCGACACCGACATGCAGGTGGCCATGCAGGCAGAGCTGGGCAACCCCTACGAGCCCGAGCGCTATCTGGCCCCGCACGACGTCGCTCGCACCGTCAGGCTCGCCCTGACGATGGACCCCGGCGCCAGCATCGACATGCTCTCGGTCAGGCCCACCCGGTGACGCGGATCCGGGCCCACCGCGGGGCCAGCAGGGCGCGCCCGAGAACACGCCCCGGGCCGTCCATGAACGGCGCTCACAGCGCCGGGGCGCGCATGTCACGGGGCCCGGCGCTCACGACGCCGCTTCCGGGCCCGGCGCCGGTCCGCGCGCGCCGGGCCACCTCGGCGGCGCACGCGGCCAGCAGGGGCTCCTGCGACGGGGTCCTCCCCGTCATGAGGCGCACCTGCTCGATGCCCTGGAAGACGAGCAGATCGACGCCGTCCACGCTCACCCGCCCGCTCGAGACCGCCGCCTCGGAGAGGGCCGAGGGGTAGCGGAGGTAGACGATGTCGAAGACGGCCGGGGCCGCCCGGACGATCCGTTCGGCCTCCTCGCCGCTGAAGTCGACCGGGACGGACGACAGCAGCAGATCGGCCCGGTCGGCGCCCAGCCCGGCCAGCTCCTCCCAGTCGGTGAGGCTCAACCCGATGCCGTAGTGGGAGGCCACCTCGTCGAGGCTGGCATGGGCGCGCCCGGCGCTGCGGGCGACGACCTCGACGTGCTCGACGCCGATGCGCGACAGGGCGGCCAGGGCGCTGCGGGCGGTGGCGCCGGCGCCCAGCAGGACCGCACTGCCGGCGCTCGTCAGGCCGCGGTGGGCGAGCGCATCGACCATGCCCGGGACGTCCGTGTTGTAGCACCTGTTGGGCTCGCCGAAGATGATCGTGTTCGCGGCGTTCAGGGCGGTGACGAGCGGTTCGGGCTCGCCGTGGGCGATGATCCCGGACTTGAACGGCATCGTCACCGACAGGCCCGCCCAGCTCCCGTCCAGGCCGGCCAGGAACTCGTCCAGGTGCCCGGGGGCGACATCGATCGCCTCGTACTGCCAGCCGTGCAGGCCGAGCTGCTCGTAGGCGGCGGTGTGCAGGGCCGGCGACAGGGAGTGCAGGGCCGGGTGGCCGATCACGGCGCAGCGGTGCTGGATGGACGTTGGCTCGGTCATGATCTCCTCCGGTGTCCGGATTCAGGCAGCCTAGCCGGTGAGCGGCCCGGGCGTCATCCTCGAAGGGCCGGCGGATCACCGGGCCCGGGCCGGGTGCTCGCCGATCCCGCCGCGCAGCCGGGCCCCGGGGTCCGGCGGGGCCCACGAGACGTCGGCCGGACCCGTGCCGTGGTCGGGGCGGACCTCGGATCCGGTCCGGGGGCCGGCCGTCCTGTTAGGTTGGGGCCATGACCAAGCACCTGTGTTTCGTCGTCGGGCGCCTCGACGGCGTGCTGACCTCGCTCGTCGTCGACGACGGGTCGGGCCTCGTGCAGCGCGTGGGGCGCACCGCCACGGGCCCGCGCCCCATGCCCGTCGTGGTCGACGCCGCCCGCCGGCTGCTGCACGTCGGCAACGGGGGGGACCCGCACAGCATCGCCGCCCTGTCCTGGGCCCCCGACGGATCGACGCGTCTGATCGCCACCGTCGAGTGCCCGATCGCCCAGACCTACATGAGCGTCGTCGGTGATCTGCTCATGGCCGTCAGCTACGCGCAGTGCCGGCTGGCCTGCGCGCGCATCGGCTCCGATGGCCTCGTCGACGCCTCCAGCTGGCGGGTGAGCGGCACCGGACGCCAGCCGCACTGCATCGTGGCGGACCCGGACGGCCGTCACGTCTACATGAGCCTGCTCGGGGAGGACTCCGTGGTCGGCTTCCGCGTCGCCGACGGGGAGCTGGTGCCCGACGGGTCGCTCGCCGCCGGCTTCGGGCGCGAGGCCGGTCCGCGCCACATCCGCTTCTCGCCCGACGGCTCCTCGCTCTACGTCATCGAGGAGCTCGGCGGGCGCGTCGTCCATTTCCGGCGCGACCCCGTCAGCGGGGCGCTCGCGCCGAGCGGCAGCACCATGAGCTGCGTCGCGCCCGATGCCGGGCTGCGCCACGGCGTCTACGTGCCGCCGGGGCGCGAACCCACCGCCGACGAGACCGATCACCGCATCTGGGCCTCCGACCTGGTCATCGGCCCCGACGGGACCTGGGCGGTCGCCTCCGAGCGCCGCGCCTCGACGCTGACGATGACCGCCCTGGACCCCGACGGCGGTTTCGGCGTCCGGTTCGCCCAGCTGGGTACCCAGCCTCAGCCGCGCGGCATGGGCCTGATCGGGCCGCACCTGGTCATCGTCGGCAGCGAGCTCGGCCGGACGGCCAGCATCTACCGGGCCGATGCGCGGGGCCTGCGCGAGGCGGCCGTCGTCGACGACCTGGGCGGCCCCATCTGGATGGAGTCCGTGCCGCTCCCGTCCGGAGACGGCGGCCGCAGCGGCGGGAGCCGCATGCCGCACGGCTGATCGCCCGCGGACCCGTTCTCGGCCGGGGCACCGGCGTGATCGCGCGGGTCGTCCGCCGCGGGCCGATTCCCCCGCGGCGGACGAGACGGCGACCGGATCATTCGGCGGCCGGGGCCGACCGGTTGGTCATTCGGCGGCCAGGGCCGCCGAGGGCGCCACCCTCACCGCCCGTGAGGCCGGGGCCAGCGAGGCCAGCCAGCCGGCCAGCAGGGCGACCACCGCGATGAGCCCCAGACGCAGCCACGGCAGGCTGACGACCATGGAGATGCTGGGCGAGGCGAGCAGCGACTTCGCCCCGACGGTGCCGAAGACCACGCCGAGCACGAGGCCGACGACGGTCGCCACGGCGGCCAGCGTCACCGACTCCCAGCCGACCATCGAGCGCACCTGGGATCTCGTCATGCCCAGCGCCCGCAGCAGGCCGAGCTCCTGGGCGCGCTCCAGCACCGACAGGCTCAGCGTGTTGCCCACGCCGACCACCGCGATGAGCACGGCCATCGCGAGCAGGGCCATGGCCACCAGGAGCACGATGTCGATCAGCTGCTGGTACTGGGCGCGCTGTGCGGCGCCGCTGTTGATCGAGGCGTTCTTCAGGGCGTCGATCCTGCCGATCTGGCTCGTCACCCTCTGGGCGTCCGCCTTGTCGGCGTAGCGCACCCACACGACGGTCGTGGCGTCCGGGGCCAGCCGGGCCATCGTCGCCGGGGTGACGATCAGGGAGCCCGGGTACGAGGAATCGACGTCGGCGGTCAGCTCGACGCTGCGGCCGTCGTGGCTCACCGTGACCCTCTGGCCGTCGGTGAAGTCGGTGCTGCTGGTGAGGAACTTGTCGTCGGCCGCCCCCTCGTAGCGCTGGGGGGCCCGCGAGACCTGGGCGGCCGCCTGCGAGACGCCCACGACGGTCACGTCCTTGGGGGCGCCCTGGGCGTCGGCCTGCGCCTGGACGGTGGTGACGCGCTCGGCGCCGGTCACATCCTGCGTGTCGCGCACCTGGGTCAGCACGCTGTCGCTGACATCGCCGGAGGCGTCGATCACGGCGTCCTGCGGGAACTGGTTGCCGAGTTCGCGGTCGATCGTGGCCTGCGAGCAGGCGGCGCCCACCGTGAGCGTGCCGATCAGGGCGACGCCGATGAGCAGGGCGTTCGCCGTGGCGGCCGCCCGGCCCGGGTTGCGGCGCGAGTTCGCCACGGCCAGGTCGCCGGGGACGCTGGCGCGCCTGAGCGGGGAGCCGAGGAGCCTGGCCAGGGCCGGGATGAGGCCCCGCCCGAGGACGATGACGCCCAGGAAGGCCAGGCCCGCGCCCGTCATCGCGGTGAGCAGGGTGGCCGTCATGCGCGCCGTGTCGCCGCTCGTGCCGGCCGCGCCCGCAGCGCCGCCGGCCGCGCCCGCGGTGACGCAGGGCTCCTTGATCGACCAGACCCTGGAGCGTCCGCTGCGTCCGGGCGAGGTGTCGCTCGACGAGCTGGAGCGCGCCTTCCGCGAGACTGCGATCGAGACGCCGCCCGCGCATGAGAAGGCGCCGGAGCCCAAAGCGGCCGCGCCCGCGCCGAAGTCCGAGCCGGCCAAGGTCGAGGCAAAGGCGGAGCCCAAAGCCGAAGCCCCCAAAAAGGCGGCGCGCGCCAAGGCCAATGCCGATGGCGAGGTGCATGAGAACGACAAGGTCGCCAACCAGTCGATCCGCGTCAATGTCGACACGCTCGAACATCTGATGACGATGGTCTCGGAGCTGGTGCTGACGCGCAATCAGTTGCTCGAGATCGCCCGCCGCAACGAGGACACCGAGTTCAAGGTGCCGCTGCAGCGGTTGTCCAATGTCACCGCCGAACTGCAGGAGGGCGTCATGAAGACGCGCATGCAGCCAATCGGCAATGCCTGGCAGAAGCTGCCGCGCATCGTCCGCGACCTCGCGACCGAACTCGGCAAGCAGATCGAGCTCGAGATGCACGGCGCCGACACCGAGCTCGACCGCCAGGTGCTCGACCTGATCAAGGACCCGCTCACCCACATGGTGCGCAACTCCGCCGATCATGGCCTGGAGACGCCGGCCGAGCGCGCCGCGAGCGGCAAGGCCGAGCAGGGCACGATCCGTCTCTCCACCTATCATGAAGGCGGCCACATCATCATCTGCATCGCCGACAATGGCCGCGGTCTCAACACCGAGCGCATCAAGGCCAAGGCGGTCGCGAACGGTCTCGTCACCGAGGCCGAGCTCGAGAAGATGACGGAAGCGCAGATCCACAAATTCATCTTCGAGCCGGGCTTCTCGACGGCCGCCGCCGTCACCTCGGTCTCGGGCCGCGGCGTCGGCATGGATGTGGTGCGCACCAATATCGACCAGATCGGCGGCACCATCGATATCAAGTCGGTGGCCGGCGAGGGGTCCTCCGTCACCATCAAGATCCCGCTGACACTCGCCATCGTCTCGGCGCTGATCGTGGAAGCCGGCGGCGACCGCTTCGCGATCCCGCAATTGTCGGTGGTCGAGCTGGTGCGCGCGCGCGCCAATTCCGAGCATCGCATCGAGCGCATCAAGGACACCGCCGTCCTGCGCCTGCGCAACAAGCTCTTGCCGCTGATGCATCTGAAGAAGCTCCTGAAGATCGACGACGGCTCGTCGACCGATCCGGAGAACGGTTTCATCGTGGTGACGCAGGTCGGCAACCAGACCTTCGGCATCGTGGTGGACTGCGTGTTCCATACCGAGGAAATCGTGGTCAAGCCGATGTCGACCAAGCTGCGGCACATCGACATGTTCTCGGGCAACACCATCCTGGGCGACGGCGCGGTCATCATGATCATCGACCCGAACGGCATCGCCAAGGCGCTCGGCGCCGCCGGCTCGGCCTCGCAGGCGGTCGCCGACGAGCATGCGGCGCATCATGCTGTTGGCGGCGAGCAGCTCACCTCGCTCCTGGTGTTCCGCGCCGGCACGGCGCAGCCCAAGGCGGTGCCGCTGGCGCTCGTCACGCGGCTGGAGGAGATCGCGGCCGACAAGATCGAGATCTCCAATGGCCGCTACATGGTGCAGTACCGCGATCAGCTGATGCCGCTGGTGCAGATGGAAGGCGTCTCGGTGCAGACCACGGGCTCGCAGCCGATCCTGGTGTTCGCCGACGAGACTCGCGCGATGGGCCTCGTCGTCGACGAGATCATCGACATCGTGGAAGAGCGACTCCACATCCAGGTCTCCGGCGCCAAGGACGGCATCCTCGGCTCAGCCGTGATCAAGGGCCAGGCGACCGAAGTCATCGACGTCGGCCACTTCCTGCCGATGGCCTTCGCCGACTGGTTCATCCGCAAGGAGATGGCGACCGAGGCGCAGACGCAGTCGGTGCTGCTGGTCGATGACTCGCCGTTCTTCCGCAACATGCTGGCGCCGGTCCTGAAGTCGGCCGGCTACAAGGTGCGCACGGCGGCTTCCGCCATCGAAGGCCTCGCGACGCTGCGCTCGGGGCATACGTTCGACATCGTCGTCACCGACATCGAGATGCCGGAGATGAACGGCTTCGAATTCGCCGAGGCGATCCGC
>NZ_CAUTOU010000014.1:0-38427 GCF_963539965.1 uncultured Propionibacterium sp. | reverse complement strand
GCAGACCTCGAAGTAGGCCATCTCGGGCTGGTAGCCGGCCTCGACGAGCACCTCGAAGCCGGTCTGGATCAGCTTGGACAGACCGCCGCACAGGACGTCCTGCTCACCGAACAGATCGGTCTCGGTCTCCTCGCGGAAAGTCGTCCTGATGGCGCCGGCGCGGGTGCCGCCGATGGCCTTGGCGTACGACAGGACCAGCGGCCATGCCTGGCCGGAGGCGTCCTGCTCGACGCAGACCAGGACCGGGACACCACGACCGGCCTCGTACTCGCGACGCACGGTGTGGCCGGGACCCTTCGGGGCGACCATGATGACGTCGTGCTCGGCGGCGGGCCTGATGTAGCCGTAATGGATGTTGAAACCGTGGGCGAACAGCAGGGCGGCGCCGGGCTTCAGATTGGGTTCGATCTGCTCCCTGTAGATCGTGGCCTGAACCTGATCCGGGGCGAGGATGACGACGACGTCGCCGTCCTTGACGGCGTCGGCGACCGGCTTGACGGTCAGGCCCACCTCTTCCGCCCTGGTGACGGACTTGGAGCCCTCGCGCAGGCCGACGACGACGCTGACCCCCGAGTCGCGCAGGTTGAGCGCATGAGCATGCCCCTGCGAGCCGTAGCCGATGACGGCCACGGTCTTCGACTGGATCACCGAAAGATCGGCGTCGTCCTCATGGAACATTTCTGCCATTACCACTCCTGTTTCGTGTAGTTCTCGCGCTCAGCCCTTGCGCTTGGCCAGGGCCGGACGTTTCTTCTCATTGATGCTCTTGCTCCCGCGGCCCAGGGCGACCTGGCCGGACTGCACCATCTCGATGATGCCGTAGGAACCGACCATCGTGCTGAAGGAGGCGATCTTCTCCTGCCCCCCGGTGACCTCAATGGTCACAGAGTCCGGGCTCACATCGACGATGTGTCCGCGGAACAGATCGGTGATGTCGATCACGGACGAGCGGTTCGAGTCCGTGCAGCTGACCTTGACCAGCAGCATCTCGTGGTTCACCGCGTTGTCCTCGAGCTCGACGATCTTGTAGACCTCGATGAGCTTGTTCAGCTGCTTGACGACCTGCTCGATGACCCGCTCGTCCTCGACGGCCATGACGATCGTCATGCGCGAGACCTCGGGGCGCTCGGTGGTGCCCACGGCCAGGGAGTCGATGTTGAACCCGCGCCTGGAGATGAGGCCCGCGACGCGTGCGAGCACGCCGGGCCGGTTGCTCACCAGAACGCTGAGCGTGTGAGTCCTCACAGCTCGTCCTCCTCCCAGTTCGGCGCCATGTCGCGCGCGATCTTGATGTCGTCGTTGCTCGTGCCGGCGGCGACCATCGGCCAGACCATGGCGTCCTTCTCGCAGATGAACTCCATGACGACCGGACGGTCGTTGATCTCGACGGCCCGGGCGAGGATCTCGTCGACCTCGTCCTCGGTCCTCGCCCGCAGGCCGGCCGCGCCCATGGCCTCGGCCAGCATCGGGACGTTCGGCAGCTGATCCGAGTGCAGGTCGGTGTTGGAGTAGCGCTCGTTGTAGAACAGCGACTGCCACTGGCGCACCATGCCCAGCGTGTTGTTGTTGATCACCGCGATCTTCACCGGGATGTGGTTCAGCGCGCAGGTGACGAGCTCCTGGTTGGTCATCTGGAAGCAGCCGTCGCCGTCGACGCCGACGACGACGGCGTCCGGACGGCCCACCTGGGCACCCATCGCGGCGGGCACGCAGTAGCCCATCGTGCCGGCGCCGCCGCTGGTCAGGAAGTGGTTGGGCCGGCCGACCGGGAGCAGGTGCGCGGCCCACATCTGGTGCTGGCCGACGCCGGTGACGTAGATGGCCTCGGTGCCGAACTTCTCGCCGATGCGCTCGATCACCCGCTGCGGGCTGAGCGTGCCGTCGGCGGAGCGCTCCCTGCCCACCCGGTAGCGGTCCTTCAGCCTCTGCAGGTACTCGTGCCATGGGGTCAGGTCCTGCAGCCCCTTGTCGCCCAGGCGGGCGATGAGGCCGGCGAGCACCTTGCGGGCATCACCGACGATCGGCACGTCCGCGTTGACGTTCTTGCCGATCTCGGCCGGGTCGATGTCGGCGTGGATCACGGTGGCGTGCGGCGCGAAGGTCGACAGCTCGCCGGTGACCCGGTCATCGAAGCGCGTGCCGATGGCCAGCACGACATCGGCCCGCTGAATGGCGCCGACGGCCGCGACGGTGCCGTGCATGCCGGGCATGCCCATGTTGAACGGATGGGTGCTCGGGAGGGCCCCCTTGGCGGTCAGCGTGGTCACGACCGGGATCCGGGTGGTCTCGACGAAGGCGGCGAGCTCCTTGGCCGCCCCGGCGCGGATGATGCCGCCGCCGGCGACGAGTACGGGGCGCTCCGCCCTGGCCAGCACCTGCGCGGCGGAGGACATCTGCCGGGCATGGGGGGTCACGGTGGGCTTGTAGCCGGGCAGCACGACCTTCTCGGGCCACACGAAGGGCACGACGTCGTTGAGCGCGTCCTTCGCGACGTCGACGAGCACCGGGCCGGGGCGGCCGGTATGGGCGATGTGGTAGGCCTCGACCAGCGCGGCGGGGATGTCCTCGGCGCGCGTGACGAGGAAGTTGTGCTTGGTGATCGGGGTGGTGATGCCCCGGATGTCGGCCTCCTGGAAGGCGTCGGTGCCGATGGACGTCGAGTTCACCTGCCCGGTGATGGCGATGAGCGGCACCGAGTCCATGTAGGCGTCGCCGATGGGGGTCACCAGGTTGGTGGCCCCGGGCCCGGAGGTGGCGATGCAGACGCCGACGCGGCCGGTCGCGACGGCGTACCCCTCGGCCGCGTGGCCGGCCGCCTGCTCATGACGGACCAGCACATGGCGGATTCCGGAGTCGAAGAGCGGGTCGTACAGCGGGAGGATCGCGCCGCCGGGGAGACCGAATACGGTGTCGACCCCGAGCCTCTCAAGGGACCTCAGCAGCGCTTGCGCGCCGGTGAGCTCGGCCGCGCGCGTCTCGCGCGACTTCGGTTCGCCTGCCATGGCGTCCTCCTTCTCCGCCCGTGAGCCCTCGGCTCACCCGTGGCAGGACCGCCGCAGCGGCCCTGGTTGTGCAGCACCCGCCGCCCCGGGCGCATGCGCGGGGCGGGACGCGAAAGTCCGGACTAACAAAAAACCCTCGCTGCCTGCTGGCATACGAGGGAGCGCTCCGTCGGAATGAACGAAGCGCTAGGCAAGTACGAGAATTCGCTTTCCGGGCACGGAGCCATTATTGCACGGCCCGTCCGCCTGCTGACATGGGGCGTCCGCACAATGGCCGTTGCGAGGTGCGCCCGCTCCCGCGCAGGGACCCGACCGTTCCGGCCACGGCTGCGGTCAGACCGCGGACGGGCTGACGAACCCGGTGCCCGCAAGCAGATCGGCGGGCCAGAGCAGGGCCCATCCCGCCCAGCGGAGCACGGCGGCGAGGACCGGCGCCCGCTGCCCGTGGGCGGCGCGGCGCGCGATGCGCGCGCAGACGAGTGGCGCGAGCCCGGCCAGGCAGACGGCCCAGCCAGGTCAGGGCGGCGGCGTTGACGCCGACGAGCAGGATCTGCCAGGCGAACCACGATCCCAGACCCATGAGGGTGCCGAGGGCCGCCCCCACCCCGGACAGCGGGAAGACCGTCCCCGAGACCGGGTCGAGGCTCTCGTAGGTCTCGGCGAAGCGCAGCAGGGCGTGCGCACCGAACCACAGGGCGTGCCCGTAGTCCATCGGCGCATCCCAGGGGTCCGCCGAACCGCCGGTCGTGCGGGGGGATGAGGAGCAGGCCGAGCAGCCCCACACGGGCAGGGCGGGGCCAGCAGCCGCAGCGCACCGGTCAGGCGTCCGGTCCCCCGCGGGCCGCCGGGGGCCCATCGCGGCCAGCAATTCACAGGCGGACGGGCAGGCCGGCCCGGTCGAGCTCCCGCTTGACCCGTTCGATGGTGAGCACGCCGTAGTGGAAGACGGAGGCGGCCAGCACGGCATCGGCGCCCGCGCGTACGGCCTCGACGAAATCCGCGGGCCTGCCGGCGCCCCCGGAGGCGATGAGCGGCACGTCGACGGCCTCGCGGACGGCGGCGGTCATCTCCGTGTCGAAGCCGTCCCGGGTGCCGTCGGCGTCCATGGAGTTGAGGAGCACCTCGCCGCAGCCGCGGGCCACCGCCTCCTCGGCCCATTCGATGGCGTCCAGACCGGCCGAGCGCCTGCCGCCGTGGGTCGTGACGCCGTAGCCGGACGGCATGCCGGGCTCGCGGCGGGCGTCGAGGCTGAGGACGAGCACCTGGTTGCCGAAGCGCCCGGTGATCCCGTCGATGACCTCGGGATCGGCGATGGCCCCGGTATTGATGCTCACCTTGTCGGCGCCGCAGCGCAGCAGGGCGTCGACGTCCTCGACGCTGCGCACGCCCCCGCCGACGGTGAGCGGGATGAAGACCGTCGAGGCGCACCGGGTGACCATCTCGCGGGTGGTCGCGCGCCCCTGCGAGCTGGCGGAGATGTCGAGGAAGGTGAGCTCGTCGGCGCCGGCCGCGCCGTAGGCGCCGGCCAGCTCGACGGGATCGCCCGCGTCGCGCGGATCGGCGAAGTTCACGCCCTTGACCACCCGCCCATCGGTGACGTCCAGGCAGGGGATCACACGGATGGCCACGGTCATGGGCTCAGCCTATCGGTACCGGTCCCTGCCGGAGTCACGGCCGGCGGGGACCGGTTTCACTCATCGGGCATGGTGAGCTCGCCGAGCGGGGCCCAGCCCTGCTGCTCGGTCGAGACGGAGACGACCTGCGGGCGGCGGGCCACGTACCGGCCCAGGGTGGCCATGGCCTTGCGGAAGTGCCCGGACTCGACGTGCTCCCTGCCGGCAGCGGCGTCGCGGTAGGCCTCGATGAGGATGTACTGGCCGGGGGTCTCGACGGACCTCGACCACTCGAACCACAGGCAGCCGGGCTCGGCGCGGCAGGCCCGGGTGAACTCTCCGGTCAGGTCGATGAAGTCATCGGCGTGCTCGGGCCTGACGTCCCACTTGACGGTGATGGCGATCATGGATCTCATTCTGGCCCCGTGCCTCCGGGCCCGCCAGCACGTCCGCCGACGGCCGGGGGTCAGTCCAGGGTCTCCCGGTCGACGTCGACGATGCCGCGGCGCAGCGCGCCGACCACGCCCCGGCAGGCATCGGCGAGCCCGGCCTGGCCGAGCTCGCCGATGCCGGGGGCGTTCGAGATCTGGTCGGCCAGGTCGATGACCTGCCGGGTCCAGCGCACGAAGTCGCCGGCCGTCATCCCGGACTCGTCGAGCACCTGCGCCAGGCCGGCGCCCCGGGCCCACAGGTGGACCGGCCCGGCGAAGCCCATGTCGAGGCTCCGGGACCGCTCGACCCGGTTGTCGCGCTCGACAAGGCCCACCTGGCGCCAGAGCCCGCGCAGGGTGCTCTGGGCCGCCTCGGATGCCTCGTCGGGCATGCGGTACGAGGAGGCCGTGCCGGGGCGCGACTCGTGGACGAACGTGCTGAGCACGGCGGCCAGCGCGGGGACCGGCAGGCCGGCCAACGCGCCGGAGCGGATGGCCTCGGCGATCACGAGGTCCATCTCGCTGTAGATGCGCGCGAGCATGGCGCCGGCCGAGGTGATCTCGTCGGGATGGGCGGCATCCAGGTAGCCGAGCGAGTCGAGGACCGCGCAGATGCGGTCGAACCGGACCGCGATGGAGTTGCGGGCCATGCCGGCGCGGCGGTCGGTCACGGCGACGGAGCGCTCCAGGCGCAGCGCCTCCTCCGCGGCCCGGGCGTGCAGTTCGCGATCGGGGCACCCGTGACAGGGATGGTCCGCCATCTGGGCGCGGAGCCGTTCGACCTCGGCCACCAGCCCGGCATCGGCCCCTGGCCCGGCGGCGCGCGGCCCCCGTTCGTCGAGTTCGGCGACGCGGGCGTCGAAGGAGCGGGCCAGTGCGCGCCGGTCCGCCGCGGAGTGACGGTTGAAGCGGCGGGGCACGCGGAGCCTGCTGACGACTGCGACGGGCGCCGTGACGTCCTGGCGGCCGAGCTCCACGAGCTGGTGCGAGCCCGTCATGACGAGCAGCTCCGGCTCGTCGTGGTTCAGGCCGCCGGGGTCGACGACGAGCACCCATCCGGCGCGCCTCCCGGACGGCAGCCAGCAGACGTCACCGGGTTCGAGACGCCCCAGCGAGTCGATGATCCCGGTGCGCCTGTCCTGCCTCCTGACGCGCGAGATCTCCTTCTCCAGCCCGCCCACGCGTCCGCGCAGGCGGGCGTAGGCGGCGAAGTCGCCGAGCTCGCAGGCCGCCTCGGACCAGGCCCGCTCGATCTGCTCGGCGACGGCGTTGTTCTGGCGCGAGAGCTCCACGACGCGCCGGTCGGTCTGGAACTGGGCGAAGCTCTGCTCGAGCAGGGCGCGGGCCCGCACGCGCCCGAAGCCGCGAACCAGGTTGACGGCCATGTTGTAGTTCGGCGCGAAGCTGGAGCGCAGCGGGTAGGTGCGCCTGCTGGCCAGGCCGGCGACGGCGCGCGGGTCCATGCCCGGCTGCCACAGGACGACGGCGTGACCCTGGGTGTCGATGCCGCGGCGGCCGGCGCGACCGGTGAGCTGGGTGTACTCCCCCGGTGTGATGTCGGCGTGGGCCTGGCCGTTGTACTTGACCAGGCGCTCCAGGACGACGGTGCGGGCGGGCATGTTGATGCCCAGCGCAAGGGTCTCGGTGGCGAAGACGACCTTGAGCAGGCCGCGGGCGAAGGCCTCCTCGACGATCGCCTTGAAAACCGGCAGCAGCCCGGCGTGGTGGGCCGCGATGCCGCGGCGCAGGGCCTCGACGAAGCCGTCCCAGCCGAGGGCCCGGCGGTCGGCGGCGCTCAGACCGGCGCCGTGGCGGCGGGCGATGCGTTCCAGCTGGCCGGCCTCGTCGCGGGCGGTCAGGCGGACGTTGGAGGCGAGCAGCTGGCGCACGGCCCCATCGCAGCCGGAGCGGCTGAAGACGAAGTAGATGGCCGGCAGCAGGTCGGCTCGGTCCAACCCGATGACGACCGAGGCGCGGCCGGGCGTCAGGGAGCCCCTGCGGGAGTCCCTGGCGACGTACTCGCGGCTGGTGGCGCCGCCGAACCGGCCGGAGCCGTAGGCGGTGCTCCTCCTGCCGCGGCCGCTGCGCCCGCGGGGGCGGCGCGAGTCGTCGCGCATCTGACGGGCCTCGCCCCTGGCCAGTTGGACCAGGCGCGGGTTGACCCGCTGATCGGGCCCGTCGAAGAGCTCGTGGATCTGTCGCCCGGCCATGACGTGCTGCTGCAGCGGCACCGGCCGCTGCTCCCAGACGACGACGTCGACGTGGCCGCGCACCGTGTCGAGCCACTGCCCGAACTCCTCGGCGTTGCTGACGGTGGCCGACAGGGAGACGATCTGCACCGAGCCGGCCAGCCCGAGGATGACCTCCTCCCAGACGGCGCCCCGGAAGCGGTCGGACAGGTAGTGCACCTCGTCGAGGACGACGTAGGCGAGGGCGTCGAGGGAGCGCGAGCCCGCGTAGAGCATGTTGCGCAGCACCTCGGTCGTCATGACGACGACGGGCGCATCGCCGTTGACGGAGACGTCCCCGGTGAGCAGGCCGACATCGCCGGAGCCGTACCGGGCGGCGAGATCGTGGTACTTCTGGTTGCTCAGGGCCTTGATGGGCGTGGTGTAGAAGCAGCGCCGGCCCTCGACCAGGGCGACATGGCAGGCGTACTCGCCCACGACCGTCTTGCCCGAGCCGGTGGGCGCGGCCACCAGCACGCCGTGACCGGCGTCGATGGCGGCGCACGCCTCGAGCTGGAACGGGTCGAAGGCGAAGCTGTAGCCCGCCATGAACTCGGCCAGGCGCCCGGCTGGCGCCGGCCCGGCGGGCTGGTTGGTCTGCGGTGCACTCACTCCTTCAGAGTAGAGGCACTCGCCGTGGCCGCCGCTCGTGAGAGTATCGGGGGGTGAGTGCAATCGAGTTCTCCCCCGCCAGTCTCCCGCCGGCCGGCGAGCGGGGCCGGGTCCGGGCCGTCATGTCCGACTTGGACGGCACGCTGCTCGATCCCTCCTCGTGGGTGAGCGAGCGCACCGGGGCGGCCCTGCGCGACCTCCACGAGACCGGCATCCCCTTCTGCATCGCCTCGGGCCGTGACGTCGTCTCCATCGGGCGCCTCATGGAGAATTGGGGCATCACCGACCTCGTCGACTACGTCTCGGGCCTGAACGGCTCGGAATTCCTGGCATGCCGTACGGGCCGGGTCAGCCGTGGTCACTTCGTCGAGGCCGGCCTCTTCCGCAAGGTCATGGCCTTCTTCGAGGACCTGCCGGTGGCCTTCTCGATCATCGAGGACGGCATCTTCCTCACCCCTGGGCTGACCGAGCTGATGAACGAGATGACCGCCTGGGCGCGCGTCACCGTCCAGCTCGACCCCGACTTCGACCGCCTCCTCGACGTCCCCCAGGCGAAGTTGCACATCTTCTGCGACCCGGCCCGGATGCACCTCCTGGAGGAGCGCGCGGCCCGGTGGGACGACCCGCGCGTGATCGGGATCAAGACCGGCCCCAACCTCATCGAGTTCATGGCCCCCGGCGTGGACAAGACCCTGGGGCTGGACAACCTGGCGCGCTCCCTCGGGGCCGGCACCGGGGTCATCATGGCCTTCGGCGACGCCGAGAACGACACCCGGATGGTCGAGCGGGCCGGGGTGGGCGTGGCGATGGCCAATGGCTGCGATGAGACCCGCGCCGTCGCCGACTTCATCGCCCCGTCGAACGAGCGGGACGGCTTCGCCCGGGTCATCGAGGCATGGTTCGGGTTCGGCAGCAGGCCCTGAGCTCCTCGGGCCGGCGCATCAGTCGGCGCCGGACCCGGGTCGGACGGCCCTGCGCTTGTCGTTGCGCCGGCAGATGATCTCGGCGATCACGTACAGGGCCGACATGGGTACGGCCAGCACGGCCATCGAAATGGGATCGGTCGAGGGCGTCGCCACAGCGGCGAACAGGAAGCAGCCGAAGACGGCGACGGTGCGGTACTTGGCCAGTCCGGCGCCGGTGACGATGCCGAATCTGTCGAGCATGATGAGCACGACCGGCAACAGGAAGCTCAGGCCGAAGACGAGCAGCAGGGTCATCTCGAAGGTGAGGAACTCGTTGGCGTCGTTGAGGTTGGTCACGCCGGAGGGGTTGAACTGCAGCAGGACGGTGAAGCCCTTGGGGCAGATCCAGTAGCCGAGGACGACGCCCGCCAGAAACAGCGGGACGGAGGGCACGAGGAAGTTCAGCGCGGCCCTGCGCTCGTTGGCGAGCAAGCCCGGGGCGATGAAGCGCCACAGCTGGTAGAGCCAGATCGGGCACGACAGGATGAAGCCGGCGACTACGGGGATCTTCATCCACAGCGTGAAGCCGCCGGTGATGTTCGAGGTGGTGATGGCCACCTGGGCGTCGGGGTTGCTCGCCCGGTAGGCGTCGATCGCCGTGTTGATCGGGTGGAAGAAGACCGCGATCAGCTGGTCGAAGAAGACGAAGCAGGCCAGGGCGACGACGACGACCGCCACGATCGACACGAGAATGCGGTAGCGCAGCTCCCGGAGATGGTCGACGAGCTCCATCGAGCCGTCCTCGGAGATCTGGGGAGGACGCCAGGACTCGGGCAGGATGTGACGGCGCCTGCGCCCGGTGCGCGCGGCGCCGCCGGCCTGCTCCTGGTCGATCGTGGTGGCCATGGCGCGCCCGAGGGGCCCGGTCAGGCGTTGTCCGTGGTCGGGTCGACGCCCTCGACCGCCTGCTCGGCCCGCTGGACCGGGGCCTGCGTCACGGCGGCGGCCTGCTCGGCCTTCCTCCCGGAACTGAGGCCCTCGGTCTCCTCCTTGAATTCGCGGATCGCCTTGCCGGAGGCGCGGCCGAGACCGGCCAGCTTGGTGCCGCCGAAGAGCAGGACGGCGATGCCCAGGACGATGAGGAGTTCCTGCCAGCCGAGATTCATGTCACATCTCCTTGAGAGGGTGCCGGCCGCGCCGACGCATGTTCTGTCCGCAGCCGCCGAGATCGACGGCGCCCGTGTCCATCGGCACCGCGGCCGGGCGGCGCGCGCCCGCTGCGCGCAGTACCTGGAAGCCAGGTTACGCGGGCTCCCCAAAGAGTTCCCGGTTGAGTTCCAGTGCGGACAGGGCGCGTTCGCGCGCCCCCCCGGCCGCCGCGGCGGGCTCGACGGCCAGCACCTGATCGCCGAGTCGCAGCAGCAGGCCGCTCACCCAGCCCGGGTCCCCCACCGGGAAGACGGCGCGCACGGCCCCGCCGCCCAGCTCGGTGACCTTCGTCGTCGGGCAGTATTCGACGACCCAGCGGGCCGAGGCCGCCAGGTCGAGGGTGACGGTCTGCTGGGCGTCGTCGAACCAGGGGCGCTGGAGGGGGGCGCCGCCATGGTCGGCCGCCGGCTCGCCGGTCGGTTCGAGCTCGTTGATGCGGTCGAGCCGGTAGGTGCGCCAGCCCTCACGAGCCGCACCCTCACCGAGGGACCAGGCGTGCAGGTAGGCGGTGCCCTCGCGCACCTCGATGGCGGCCGGATCGACGAGCGGGCGCGTCGTGCGGCCCCGGCTTGCGTTGTCGTAGACCAGGCGCACCCGCGAACCCGCCTCGATGGCCCGGCGGAGCCGTTCCCGCACGTCGTCGTCACCCGCCGCCAGACGCAGTTCGACGCGGTCGGCCGGCACCCCGGCGACCAGGGCCCCGAGCTCGCGACCGGCCCGTTCGGCGGCCTCGGCCAGCGCCCCGGTGGCGGTCTCCGCGACGGCCTTGAGGGCGACGATCAGGCTCGTGGCCTCGTCGGGGGTGAAACGCATCGGGCGCGACAGGTAGTCGGCATTGCTCAGGCGGACGACGCCGTTGTTCTCGACGCCGTCCATGTCGATCTCGATGAGGTCTCCCCCGCCCTGGCCGGGCAGGCCGCACATCCACAGGGCCTGAAGGTCCCTGCCGACCTGCGCGGAGGTGATGGCGAAGGCCTCGGCGACCTCGTCGACGGTGACGCCGGGGTTGGCCATCAGGTAGGGGACCTCGGCGAGCATGCGCTGGACCTGCTCCGCACTGGTGCTCATGCCGGCCTCCTCGCGCTGGCCCGGAGCAGGCGCACGACCTCGGCGCGCAGCCCGGCGGGCTCGAGAACGACGGCGTCGGGCCCGGCGGCGGCGACCCGAGCGGCGAGATCGCCGCGAGCGGAGTACTCGATCCTCCAGCAGGTGAAGTCCTCGGGCAGCTCGACGTCGCTGCGCGCGGGGGTCCCGTGCCGGGTCAGCTGGGGCAGGAACCCGTCGCGCACGGCGATGACGGCGCTCGCGTCGGGGCCGGAGGGCTCCAGGGAGCGCGAGAGCCCCTCCAGGTCGGTATCGGCGGGGATGGTGAAGGCCCCTGGCCCGCCGACGGTGGCCGGCCCGGAGCTGATGCGGCCGAGCTTGAACATGCGCGGAGCACCCCTGTCCTCGTCGAAGCCGAGCAGGTACCAGCTGCCGCGCCGCCAGATGAGGCTCCACGGCCGGACGGTGCGCAGCTCGTCGGCGCCGCGGTAGCGGAAGGCGATGCGGGTGCGGTCGAGGGTGGCCTGCCAGCACACGTCGAAGGCGGGCTCGCTGGCGCTGATCTGCGGGGCGAGGGCCTCGAAGCGCCGCGAGTCCACCTGGGCGCCGCCCGCGCGCAGTTTCGCGATGGCGCTGATCGTGTCGGCCCTGGCGCTGGCCTCGCGCCAGACGCGGGAGGCCAGCGCCAGGGCCGACAGCTCGTCGGCGTCGAAGTCGACCGGCGGCAGCTCGAAGTCCCGGCGGGTGATCCGGTAGCCGGAACCGTCCTCGAAGCAGGCGTCGTCGCTGCCGGTGACGATCGGCACGCCCAGAGCGCGCAGGGCATCCTTGTCGCGTTCGAAGGCGCGGCTGAAACCGGCCGGGCTCATCCGGCGGTAGTCCGTGACGAGCTCGCGCAGCTGGTCCCTGCTCACCCAGTGGCGCGCGCTGAGCAGCGCGATCGTCAGATTGACGAGCCTCTCGGATGTACGTTGCGCCACGCTCAGAACGGTACCAGCGCCCCGGCGCGGGGCCGTCGTGCCACCATGGCCTGGTGAGTACCTCCCGAGACGCCGGGGCGGGGCGTTTCGCGCCCTCGCCGACCTCCGACCTGCACCTGGGCAATCTGCGCACGGCCCTGCTGGCCTGGCTCTTCGCCCGCGCGGACGGGCTGGACTTCATCGTGCGCATCGAGGACCTCGATCGCGCCCGGGTGGCGGCCGCCCCGGGCGCGGCCGACCGGCAACTGCGCGACCTGGAGGCCATCGGCCTGGACTGGGACGGCCCCGTCGTGCGCCAGAGCGAGCGGCTGGACCTGTACCGCGACGCGGTCGCGGGCCTGGACACCTACGAGTGCTACTGCACCCGTCGCGAGGTGGCCGAGGCGTCCAGCGCCCCGCACGGCGTCCGGCGCCCCTACCCGGGCACCTGCGCGGGGCTGTCCGGGGCCGAGCGCGCGGCCAGGCGGGCGACCCGCCCGGCGGCCATCCGCGTCCGGGCCGGCGGGGCGGTCCAGAGGATCGAGGATCGTTTCGCCGGCCCCGTCGTCGGCGATGTCGACGACTTCGTCCTGCAGCGCAACGACGGATCCCCCGCCTACAATCTGGCGGTCGTCGTGGACGACGCGGCCCAGGGCATCACCCAGGTGACGAGGGGCGTCGACCTGCTCGCCTCGGCGCCGCGCCAGGCCTGGCTGGCCGAGCGCCTCGGCTCCCGGGCGCCGCGGTACGCGCACGTGGGCCTGGCGGTGAACGGACGGGGCAGGCGCCTGGCCAAGCGCGACGGGGCCGTGACGCTCGCGCAGCTGGAATCCTCCGGCATGAGCGCCCGGCGGGTCTTCCGGCTGCTGTCGGACTCGTGCGGCCTGCCGCGCGCCGCCGACCCCCGCGCCCTGCTGGCGGCGCTGCGCGGCAGCACCCTGCTGGAGGACCGGGCTCTGGCCGAGCAGTGGGTCGTCCCCGGGCTCACCGGAGCCTGAGGGGGGCCGACGGATCAGGAGGAGGCCTGCCGGTACAGGATGTCGACGACGAAGACGAGGGTCGCGTCCGGGTCGATCGAAGGGCTCTCGTTGCCGTTCGGGTAGGCCTTCGAGCCCGGCACGACCAGCAGCACGCGGCTGCCGACCGTCTGGCCGACGAGGCCCTCCTGCCAGCCGTCGATGAGCGAGTTGAGGGCGCCGCTCTGCGGGGCGGGGCTGCCGTCGTTGTAGGTCGACTCGATGACGTGCCCGTCGGAGTAGGCCACCTCCAGGTAGTTCACGGTGATCGTCGCGCCGGTGTCGGCGATCTCGGCGCCATCGCCCTTGATGAGGGTCTGCACCCTCAGGTCGCCCGGGGCCTCGACGCCGGCCGGGATGGAGACCGACGGGTCGTTGATGCCGCCGCTCCACGTGACGGTGGGCAGGCTCGCGTCGTCGACGGCGACCGTGTCGCCGGACGGCCCGGTCAGCGTGGTCGAGACGATGTCGACGACGAAGAAGAGCGTGTCGCCCACCTCGATGCCGGCACTCGCCGCGCCGCCCGCGGAGTCGTAGCCGTCGGCGCCGGTGACGCCGATGAGCACCCGGTCGCCCACGTGCTTGCCGGTCAGGCCCTTGGAGAAGCCGGTGATGACCTTGTCGAGCGAGAAGGTGGCGGTCTTGCCGGAGCTGTAGTTCTCGTCGAAGACACCGCCGGTGCGCCCGTTGACGCCGCAGTAGTTGACCTCGACCGTGCCGCCCTCGACGACCTCGGCGCCGTTGCCGGCCGCCAGGACCTTGCTCATCGTCTCGTTCACGCCCAGCGGCCAGGCGGCGGTGACCGTCGGGGACTGCCCGGCCTCGCCGGTGACGGTGATCTGGTCGAGGCTGTCGATGATCGTCGCAGGAGCCTGGCTGGTCGATTCGCTGGCCTCGGTGCTCGCGGATGCGGAGGTGGCGGATGCCGACTGATCCGAGGAGGCGTCGTCCTCGCCGCATCCGCCCGCGCCCGCCAGGATGAGCGGGACGAGCAGGGCCACGGCGATGCGCCTGAGGGGCAGCGCGCGGTGGGAGGCGGCACGGGCGGATCGGCTGGAATTAACTGGCACGCGGTCATGCTACCCGGCCTCCTCGTCCCCCCGGCCGACCGGCGCCGGGAGCGGGCTCACATCCTGACCAGATCGAGCAGCGCGCCGAGTTCCTCGTGCGTCAGCTCGCGGGCGCCGCCGCTCGCCAGGTCGCCGAGCCTGATCGGGCCGATCCCGATGCGGGCCAGCCGGCGGACGGGGTGACCGACCGAGTCCATCATACGGCGCACGATGCGGTTGCGGCCCGAGTGCAGCGTGATCCGCACGAGCGTGTGGGAGGGCCCGCGCGAGACGAGCCTGACCTTGTCGGGCCTGATCGGCCCGTCCTCCAGGCGAAGGCCCCTCTCGAGGCGGTGCAGGACCTTGTCGTCCATGAGGCCCTCGGCCTCGACCAGGTAGGTCTTGCGCACCCGGAAGCTGGGGTGCGCGAGGCGATGGGCGAATTCGCCGTCGTTCGTCAGGATGATGAGGCCCTCGGTGTCGGCATCGAGGCGGCCCACGTGGTATAGGCGCTGGTGGCGCGGAACGTACCGGGCCAGTGTCTCGCGGCCGGCGGGATCGTCCATGGTCGAGACGACGCCGCGGGGCTTGTTGAGCACCAGGTACATGTGACGGCGCCGGGTCGGGATGCGGGCGCCGTCCACGCGGATCGTGTCGCGCTCGGGGTCCACGCGCATGCCCTGCCCGGTGACGACGCGCCCGTTCACCTCGACGCGCCCCTCGTCGATCATGATCTCGCTGGCGCGGCGCGATGCGAGGCCCGCCTGCGCGAGCACCTTCTGCAGGCGGATGCCCTCGGTGGCCTCACGGCCGTTGGTCTGGCTCATCGTGCGTCCGCTCCTCGCCGTCGCTTCCCCGGTGACCCGGCGGGCCCGGTGGGGCCCCGCCGCCGTCCGGCGCGCCGGCGCCCCCGGTCTCCTCGGCCGGACGCGCAAGGCGCGCGAGCTCCGCCTCCAGGACGGACGCCTCCGGCAGCAGCGGCGCGATGTCGGGCAGCTGGGCCAGGCTGTCCAAGCCTAGCCGCGCGAGGAAGTAGTCGGTGGTCACGAGCAGCCCGGCCCCGGTGGACGAGTCGGCCCCCTGCTCGTCGACGAGGCCCCGGGCCAGCAGCGTGCGCACGACGCCGTCGACGTTGACGCCCCGTACGGCCGAGACGCGCGAACGCGGCACCGGCTGCAGATAGGCGATGACGGCGAGGGTCTCCATGGACGCCTGGGTGAGCCTGTTCTGGCCGCCGGCGCGCACCCAGGCGGCGATCCTCTCGTAGTGCTCGGGGCGCGTGTGGTAGCGCCAGCCCCCGCCGACCCGGCGCAGCTGGAAGCCGCGCCCGCTCTCGTCGTAGAAGCGGGCGAGTCCGTCGAGGGCCTCCCGGACGACCCCGACCGGCGCCCCGGCGGCCTCGGCGAGTGTCATCTCGTCGACCGGTTCCTCGCTCATGATGAGCAGGGCCTCGAGCAGCCCGCGGACCTGTCCGGCGTTCGGCGCGCGCTCCGCCCCGGGCCCCTCCGGCCCGGCGATCCGGTGCTCCCCGGACCCGGGCGCCGACGGCTCCTCATCGCTCATGCCGCTCTCCTGCCTGCTCGTCGGGATCATCGCTGCCGCGCCCGGCCGGTTCCGGGCCAGCGACCGGCCGGGCCGGTTCCTGACCTGCGGGCACGTCGAACTCGTCGCTGATGGGCAGCTCGCCATCGGCCTGACCGGTCCAGCGCACCGTCAGCTCGCTCAGCGGGGTCAGCTGCTCGAAGGCCACTGCGGCCCGGCGGAAGAGCTCCAGCAGGGCCAGGAACCGCGCGACGACGGTCATCCGGTCGGCGCCGGCTGTCAGCGAGCGGAAGCTCGCCTGCCCGCAGCGGCGCAGCCGGTCGACGAGGACCCGGGCCTGCTCGCCGACGTTGACGGTGACGACGTGCAGCTGCTCCACCGGCATCGTCGCGACATCGGGCGGGGAGAAGACGCGCACGGCCAGGCCGGCCAGGCGATCGGGACCGCCGGGGATGGTCACCTCGGGCAGGAGCCCGCGGAAGGCGTCCTCGAGGCCGCCGGGCCTGGCGAAGCGGCGTGCCTCGGCGCTCATGAGGGAGGCGAACCGCATCGAGACCTGCTTGAACGCACGGTACTGGAGCAGCCGGGCGAACAGCAGGTCACGGGCCTCGAGCAGGGCCAGGTCCTCGGGGTCGTCCACCTCTCCGCTGGGCAGCAGGCGTGCGGCCTTCAGGTCCAGCAGGGTGGCCGCGACCACCAGGAAGCTGCTCGTGCGCTCCAGGTCCCAGTGCGCCCCGCCCGCCCTGACCTGGACGATGAACTCGTCGGTCACCCGTGAGAGGGCGACCTCGGTGATCTCGAGCTGGTGCTTGTTGATCAGCTGCAGGAGCAGGTCGAACGGGCCGTCGAAGTTGTCGAGGCTCACGTGGAAGTCGTGCCCCGCGCCGGCCCGGTCCGGCTGCGTGCTGGGGACCCGGGCCATCCTCAGCCCTTCAGCCGCTTGACCAGCTCGGACGCCTCACCGTTCTCGGCGAGGTCGGCCAGTGCGATGGCGATGGCCTCCCGGACGATGCGGCCCCTGTCGGCTGCGGCGTGGTGCTGGGCGCGCAGGCTCAGGCGAGCCTGCTCCAGCCCGAGCAGCTCGGCGCCCGACAGATAGATCGTGATCTTCTCGTCGTGGCGCACACGGCCGCTCGTCGCGCCCGAGGTCCCCCCCGGCGGGACGGCCCCCTGCGTGGGGCGGAAGAATTCCTCCGCTCCGGGCAGGTTCACCCTTCGTGGCACCTGACCAGCACCTCCTTGGCGAGCGTGCGGTAGGAGGCGGCGCCCGGTGAGCCCGGGGCGTAAGTGGTGATGGGCTCACCGGCGACGGTGGTTTCGGGGAAGCGGATGGTACGACGCACGACGGTGTGGAAGACCTCGTCGCCGAAGACCTCCAGCACGCGGTTGAGGACCTCGCGGGTGTGCACGGTACGGCCGTCGAACATGGTGGCCAGTACGCCGAGCACGCGCAGATCGGGGTTGAGACGGTCGATGACCTTGTTGATCGTGTCGGACAGCAGCGCAACGCCGCGCAGGGCGAAGTACTCGCACTCCAAGGGGATGATGACGCGGTCGGAGGCGGTCAGCGCGTTGATGGTGAGCAGGCCGAGGGACGGCGCGCAGTCGATGAGGACGAAGTCGTAGCGATCGCGCACCGGGTCGAGGACGCGCTTGAGCGTCTGCTCGCGAGCGACCTCGCTGACGAGCTGCACCTCGGCGGCCGACAGGTCGATGTTGGCCGGCATGAGGTCCAGGCCGGGCACATTGGTGCTCAGCACGACGTCGTCGAAGGCGTACTGGCCGCTCAGCAGCAGGTTGTAGATGCTCTTGTCGAGGGTGTGCGGGTGCACGCCCAGGCCCAGGGACGCAGAGCCCTGGGGATCGAAGTCCACCAGGAGCACCTTGCGGTCCAGCTCGGCCAGCGCAGCGCCGAGGTTGATCGTCGTGGTGGTCTTGCCGACACCGCCCTTCTGGTTGCACAGCGCAATGACCACCGCCCGTCTCGGACCATCGGTCTGCTCCGGCACGACGAGCTGCGGCGCGGGCCGGCCCATCGCGTCGGGCGCCTCGGCCTGATCGTCCGCTTCATCAAGGCCCGGCAGATTATCCGATGTCATCAATGGACTCCTCACGATGGTGCTGGGACCAGGGTAGTCAACGCAGCCTCCGAGCCCCACTCCGGCGGTCCGAGCGCCCGGGAACCATTGACAGAGAGCCGCCACCCCCATAACCTAACACGTGTTATGTCTCAGTGAGGAGGCTCGATCATGCCGGAATTATCACGTCGCGCGGCATTGGGGCTGGGCGGCGCCGCGGCGCTGGGCACGGCGCTCTCCTGGCGAAGACTCACCGGGCTCGACATTCCGGGACGCCGTTCCGATGCCCTCACGATCGCGCTCAACGGCACCGCGCAGGACGCCGCGGCCGATGACGGGCTGGTCCGGGGCTTCCGGCAGTCCCACCCGGACATCCCCGTCCGCATCACCCCCGTCCAGGGCGCCGACTGGAGCGATTTCTTCGCGAAGATCCTCACCCTGGTCGCCGCGGGCACCGCACCCGACGTCGTCATGGTCGCCACCGAGGGCACCCAGCTCTTCGCCGACCGGCTCGCGCATCCACTCGACGAGTACGTCAGACGCGACCGTGAGGAGCTGCGGGAGTTCTTCGACGACGTCCATCCCTCGCTCATCGAGGCGTTCATGTACCAGGGCAGTCTCTTCCAGCTGCCGCTCAGTTTCAACGCGGCGAACATGTTCTTCTCCCGGCCGGCCATGGAGATGGCGGGGTTGGACCATCCGGACGACGAGTGGACCTGGGACGACTTCCTCGGCTGCCTGCGAGCCATGCGCGACGCCGCCACGGGGAGCCTCCGGCCCTTCTTCTGGACGAACCGGATGTGGGGCGGCATCGTCCCCTGGCTGTACACGAACGGCACGAGCTTCCTCGAACCCGAACGGTTCACCGGTGGCGACTGGCTGTGGCAGGAGTTCTACCCGGACGAGCACGACCGCTCCGGGGGATACCGCTGGGAGCAGCCGAACGCGGACGACCCGGCGGTGCTGGAGGCCTTCGAGTTCGTCCAGGAACTCATCGCCGAGGGCCTCGGCTCCTCCCCCGCCTCGGGCGGCGGCAACGAGCTGGTGAGCCGATTCAGCACCGGTGTCATCGGCATGACCCCCTCCGGGGGCTACTGGGTCGACGGGTTGGCGGAGGCCGGCATGCCCAGGGACCAGTACGACGCCGCCTACTTCCCCAGGCACCTGACCCAGCAGCACCAGTTCGGGGCCTCGGGCTACGCGATCATGAAATCGTCCAGGCGGAAGGACGAGGCCTGGGAATGGTTGAAGTTCGTCGTCTCGCCGGAGGGAATGCGGATCGCCCAGACCAAACCCGACTCCAGTTCCGCGCGCCGCTCGCACAACACGGAGCTCTACGCGTCCACCGGCCCGGAGCACTGGGACATCTTCTACGGCACACTCGACCGGTTCCCCACGACGGCCCCCATACCGGCGCCCCCGCAGGAGGCCGCCGTGGAGACCGCCCTCCTCAAGAACGTCCTGAACGCGGTCACCGGTTCGCGGGAGAACGTGCGGACGGCACTGAGCGGCCTGCAGCGCGACCTCGAGCTGGCACTGGCCGAGGAGTGACCATGGCTCACGACTCCGGCACCACCGCGGCCCGCCGCAAGGAGCGTCGGCTCGCGGCCTGTTTCCTGGCCCCCACCGTGATCGGGGTCGGGCTCTTCACCCTCCTGCCCATGGCGGCATCGGTCCTTCTCGCCTTCTTCGACTGGGACATCATCTCGGCCCCGGAATTCGTCGGCCTCAAGAATTTCGAGTCGGTGGCGGCGAACCCGACGATCCGGATCTCCTTCCTCAACACCTTCGGTTTCGTCATCGTCGCCGTCATCCTGCAGATCCTCGTGGCCCTGATCCTGGCGGTGCTGGTGCAGACGAGGATGCCGGGCTGGCTGCGTGCCCTCTTCCGGTCCGCGTTCTTCCTCCCGCTCGTCCTGTCAGCGGCTTCGGTCTCGCTGGTCATGAGTTATCTGTTCAACGAGGACTTCGGTGTCGTCAACAGGATCCTCGGCCTCGTCGGACTGGGCCCGGTGGGCTGGCTCACCACGACGACGGGGGCCATGTGCGTCACCGTGCTCGTCTACGTCTGGCAGAACTTCGGTTTCACCTTCCTGCTGTTCATCGGCGGTCTGGCCTCGATCCCCGAGGACGTCTACGAGGCTGCGGACATCGACGGGGCGAGCGGCTGGCGCCAGCTCACCCGCATCACGCTCCCCCTCATCAGCCCGACGATGCTGGTCGCCAGCGTCATGGCGATCATCTCCGCCCTGCAGATCTTCGACCAGCCCTATGTGCTGACGAAAGGAGGCCCGGGCGATTCCACGCGCACCGCCGTCATGATCGTCTACCAGTCGGCGTTCCAGGAGCTCCGCTTCGGGCTCGCCTCGGCCATCGGTCTTCTGCTCATGGTCATCATCATGATCGCCACCTGGCTCCAGTTCCGCCTTTCCCGGCGGCTCGTCTTCTACATGTGAGGATCCTGCAATGCCATCGCCCACCGCTCGCACTCGCAACCCGGGCCGCCGCGAGGCGCGCGCCCTCCTCCTGGCACGGGCGATCGTGCTGTCCGCAGCCCTCGTCCTCACCCTCGGCCCGGTCGTGTGGACCCTGTTCGCCTCACTCACCCCCACCGATGGGACCGGACGGCGCCGACTCAGCCTGGCGGCCTTCCGGGACGTCTTCTCGCAGGTCGACGTCATCCGTCTGTTCTGGAACTCCACGCTGGTCACCGGCCTGTGCGCCCTCGGCCAGATGTCCACGGCGGCGCTGGCCGGCTACGCCTTCGCCCGGCTGCGTTTCCGGGGCTCGAACCTGCTGTTCGGCGTGGTCCTCGCCACCATGATGATCCCCATGCAGATGACGATCGTGCCGGTGTTCATCCTCATCCGCGGCATGGGGCTGGCCGACACCCTCCTGGCGCTCATCCTGCCCGCCCTGCCCACCGCGTTCGGCACCTTCCTCATGCGGCAGTACTTCATGGGCATCCCGGACAGCCTCGGCGAGGCCGCCCAGGTCGACGGGGCCTCCTCCTGGCGGATCTTCAGCAGGATCTACCTGCCCCTGGCAGCACCGGGGCTGGCCATCGTCGGCATTCTGGCGTTCAACGCGATCTGGAACGAGTTCTTCCGACCGCTCATCATGACGATCAGCGAGGACAACTTCACCCTGCCGTTGGGATTGGTGAGTCTTCAGGGGCGCATGGGCAGCGGCTCGATGGCCACCGTGCTCGCCGGTGTCGTACTCTCGATGATTCCTGCACTCATCGTCTTCGTCATCGGGCAGCGCCCGCTGCGCGAGGGCCTCACCGCTGGAGCCGTCAAGTGACCGATCCCGCACTGCCCGTGCTCCACGTGCGTCCGCCCCGCGGCTGGGTCAACGACCCGAACGGACTGTGCAGGGCCGGCGGACGCTGGCACGTGTTCTTCCAGTACAACCCCGACTCGCCCCACCACGCGCGCATCGTCTGGGGGCACATGAGTTCCGCCGACCTCGCTCACTGGCGCGAGGAGCCGATCGCGATGAGGCCAGTTCCCGGCGGGCCGGACGCCGCCGGCTGCTGGAGCGGTTGCCTGACCGTGGACGCCGGGACGCCGACCATCTGCTACACGGCGATGCCCGGCACGCCGGAGAACGCCGTCGGGTGCATCGCGACGGGCGGTCCCGATCTGCGCTCCTGGACGCGCACGGGGCCGCCGAGCGCGGGACGGGTGGGCCCGCCGGGAGCACACACGCGCGATCCCTTCGTCGTGTCCATCGGGGACCGTCGCTGCATCGTGCAGGGCCATGGCGGGCCCGGTCTGACGCCGCAGGTGCTCGTCTACGACGCGACCGATCTCACCGACTGGCGCCTGCTGGGCTCCCTGCTCGACGGGCGGGACCCGGTGGCGCGGGAGATCGCCCGGGCCGACGTCTGGGAGTGTCCGAACCTCGTGCGGATCGATGGGCAGTGGGTCCTGCTGGTCTCGTTGCTGCGGACCGCCGGCGGGCATTCGCTCCTCTCCGGCGTGCGGTGGATGCGCGGCGAACTCGACGACGGCGGGCCGGCGCCCCGTCTCGTCCCGTACGAGGGCGGAACGGTCGACACGGGCCGATCCTTCTACGCGCCCCAGGTGCTCGTCGACGACGGAAGGGCGCTCCTGTGGGGCTGGGCGCGCGAGCTCGACCGGGACGAGGACTGGCTCGCCGGGCACGGCTGGTCGGGCACGCTCACCACGCCCCGCGAACTGCACCTGCGCGACGGGCGCCTCGTCGGCGCCCCGGCGCCCGAGTACCTCGCCCATCGCGCCGAGTCCCTGCCCGGCAGCTGGCCCGCCGCGCGGGCGCCGGCCTTCCGGCTGACGACCACCGGGCCCGGAGCCCTGATCTGCACCGGCGCGGAAGGGGCCGGGCGGATCGCCCTGCCCGGTCGGGCCCAGGTGCTCGTCGACGGTTCGCTGGTCGAGGTGGTCTCGGACGAGGGCTGGCGCACGACCCGGATCTATCCCACCGCATCGTCGAGCTGGCGGGTCGACGGGGGCGGGACGATCGCGGCGCACGCCCTGCGCTGAGGCCGCCCGGACCGCCCGGCTCAGACCATCCTGACGGAGCCGCGTCTGAGCACCGGGGCCGGGACGAGCAGTTCGCCGGGTTCGAGCTGCCCTCCGGAGATCGCGGACAGGAGCAGCTCGACGGCCCGCTCCCCCATCGCGCGGTGCGGCAGGCCGATCGTGCTGAGATCCAGCTGCGCGGCGATGCTCGGGTCGTCGTCGTAGCCGACCACCGAGAGCCCATCGGGAACGTCGATGCCGAGCCTCGCGGCCGCGAGGATGACCCCCGCCGCCACCCGGTCGTTGGCGCAGACGATCCCCGTGGGCCGGTCCGGCCCGTCCAGCAGACGGGCGCCCTCGCGCAAGCCGTCGTCGATGTCCCAGCCGCAGGTGACGACCCGGCAGCGCCCGCCGCTCCCGCGCATGGCGCGCTCGTGGCCGGCCAGCCTGCGCCCTGTCGCCACCTGGGCCGGCAGGCCGGTGAGCAGGGCGATGTCACGGTGCCCGGCGTCCAGCAGGAGCCGGGTGGCCGCGTACCCGCCGCCGGTCTCATCGCCGACGACGCAGGTGGCGCGCCCGTCGGGATCGGTCGCGTCGAGCAGGACCCCGGGCACCTGCCCGAAGGCCTTCGGGGGAGTCCACTCGCGCAGGCTGCCCGGCGCGACGATGAGACCATCGACCTGCCGGGCCAGCAGGGCCTCGATGGCCCTCTCCTCGTCGTGCCGGCACTCCTGGGCGTCCATGACGAGCAGCAGATGGTCCGACTCGGCGGCCCTGATCGTCGCGCCCGTGATCATGCCGCCGCCGTAGGGGCCCGAGGTCACGTCGGTGACGACGCCCAGCAGGTGGGTCCTGCTGTCGCGCAGGCTGCGGGCCACCCGGTTGGGCCGGTAGCCGAGTCTCTCGGCGGCCTCCCGCACCGCGCGCTGGTTCTCCGCGGAGATCACGCCGTCGGCCTTTCCGTTGAGCACGAGCGACACCGCGCTGCGCGAGACCCCGGCGGCCAGGGCCACGTCGTACGAGGTGACCTTGTGGTTCATCAGACTCGATCTCCATGTCCCGGTTCCGCACACATCATCGAATCATGATGTCATGCGCAGGGCCGGTCAGGCCCGGGCGAGCAGCCCCCCGACGTCGTCCACGAGCTGGTCGCGCACCGGACCGTTGTCGGGCAGGTCGGCGCCGAAGACCTCCTCGATGCCCATGAGGGCCTCGACGATGCCCCGGGCGTTCTTCGAGCCGCGCACGACGGCCAGCCGGTCGGCGATCGGGTCGTCGAGGGGCAGGACCAGGCCGCCCGCCTCGGGGGTGGCGACGTAGGCCATCCAGGCCGCGACGCCGGCGATGGCGTACTGCGGGTTGCGGCCCGCGGCCAGGTTGTCGCGGATCGTGCCGAGCAGGCGCAGCGGGATCTTCTGCGAGCCGTCCATGGCGATCTGCGTGGTCCTGTGGGCCAGGGCCGGGTTGGAGAAGCGCTTGAGCACCTCGGCGCCGTACGCCGCCAGGTCCTCGCCGGGCGGGCATTCCAGCACCGGGGTGACGTCCTCGTTGATGAGCCCGCCGGCGAGCTCGGCCAGCTCGGGATCGGCCATGGTGCGGGTGATCGTCGGATAGCCGCGCAGTGCGCCGGCGTACGCGAGCGTGGAGTGCGCGCCGTTGAGGATGCGCAGTTTCATGTTCTCGAAGGGCTCGACGTCGTCGGTCAGCTGGACACCGGCCCGCTCCCAGGCGGGGCGCTCGGTGACGAAGTCGTCCTCGATGACCCACTGCTTGAAGAGCTCGGCGGTGACCAGGCCCTCGTCGCGCAGGCCGAGCAGCTCCTGGCCCATGGCACGGTCGGCGTCGGTGGTGGCCGGCGTGATGCGGTCGACCATGGTGCACGGGAAGGAGACCCTCGAGGCGATCCAGTCGGTGAGGTCCTCGTCGCCGAGAGCGGCGCAGAAGTCGCCCACCAGGCGCTCCAGCACGCGCCCGTTGCCGGTCAGGTTGTCGCAGCAGACGACGGTGACGGGCTCGGCGCCGGCGCGCTGGCGGGCCTGCAGGCCGCGGACGAGACGGCCGACGGCGCTGGTCGGCTCGCCGCCGACCAGGTCGGCGGCGACGGCCGGATCGGCCAGGTCGAGGTGACCCGCCCCGTCGCGGCGGTAGCCCTTCTCGGTGACGGTCAAAGTGATGATCAGGGTGCCCGGATCGGCGATGCGGGCCATGAGCCCGGCGTTCTGCTCGGCCGGGAAGAGCACCTCGCGCACCTGGCCGACGACCCGGACGCCGGTGTGGTCGACGGCTCGCTCCAGGACGCCGTACAGGCCGTCCTGGCCGGTGAGCTGGCGCCTGACCGAGTCCGAGCGCTGCGTCACCCCGCAGATCCCCCAGCGGTCGTCGCCGGTGGCCGCGAAGGCGTCCTGGGTGTAGACGGCCTGGTGGGCACGGTGGAAGGCGCCGATGCCCATGTGAACGATGCCGGTGCGCTGGGCGTCCCAGCCGGCGGGAGGCAGGGCGACGCCGTCGGCGCCTGGCAGTGTTGCCTTGGAGAGTCGTTCCATCGCGTCCTCGTCTTCCTGAACTGCGTCGAGTCATGCGGCCGCCCCGGTCGCAGCGCTCGCTGCCGCGATGGCCTCGTTCCTGATGATGGTGCATGCGCGCCCGCGGTCGTCCCGTGCTGCCAAGCATTGCCCCGACATCGCGACTCGAGCAGCGCAGACATGACCACCGCGCAGCCGGTCAGGGCCGTGCACCGTTGACGGTCAGACTCAGCGCAGCTCTGATCCCATCGACCTGGACAGGAACATATTCCTCAGTCCGGATGCCCCGCTTGCACATTTTCCAGAACATGCCATCCCCGCTCATGAGTTCGAGCTCCTTCCTGTTTTCCTTCGCACATGACGTCTTCGCCGCTGTGCCGCACCTCGACGTGCGTCGGAACCTGTCAGGGATGTGAGAAGGAAGCCGCTGAATCGCCTTGGTCTTCCACGCACCTCCCCATTCCCACCGAGGTCAGCACGGCGGCCGAGGGCGCCCTGCCCCTCATCTGGCCCGCGGGTGCGCACCCGCATACACTTCGCGCAGGTGCTGTGCGGTGACTTCGGTGTAGATCTGGGTGGTCGTCACCGAGGCGTGGCCGAGCAGCTCCTGGACGACGCGCACGTCGGCGCCGCCCTCCAGCAGGTGGGTGGCGAAGGAGTGCCGCAGGCTGTGCGGGCCGATCTGGTCGGTGATGCCGACGGCCCGCGCACGGGTCTGCAGAATCTCCCAGGCGCTCTGCCGACTGAGCCGGTTGCCGCGGGTGTTGAGCAGCAGCGCCGGCGTCGCCCTGCTCGCCTTGGCGGCCAGGGCCGGACGCCCGCGAACCAGCCAGGCCTCGACGGCCCGGCGCGCGAAGCCGCCGAGCGGGACGACGCGCTGCTTGTTGCCTTTTCCGACCACGCGCAGCCCGGCGTCGGGATCCTCCAGGACGCGGGTCAGGTCGTCGACGTCCCAGGCCAGTGCCTCGCTGATACGGGCGCCGGTGCCGTACAGCAGCTCCAGCAGGGCCGCGTCACGCAGGCCGACGGGCGCAGTGCGCTCGACGGAGTCGATGAGGGCGGCCACCTGGTCGGCAGCGAGGGTGCGCGGCAGCCTCTTTCCGGGCTTGGGCGGGCGGATCGAGGCCGAGACGTCCTGCGGGCTGAGCCCTTCGGCGACTGCGAAGCCGTGCAGGTTGCGCACGGCCACGACGGCTCGGGCCACGCTCGCCGGCGCCAGCGGCCGGTGGTCCTCGTCCCCCCTGGCCAGCGTCTGCTCGTAGCCGGCCAGGACGGCCGGACTCACCTGCGCCGGCCCGTCGATGCCGGTCGAGCGCAGATAGTCGGCGTAGCGATTCAGATCGCGCCGGTAGGCGGCGACGGTATTGGCCGACAGGCCGCGCTCCACGCTCAGGTGGTCGAGGTAGCCCTCGACCCAGTCCCGGAGCGTATCGGGCTCAGCCAAGCCCGTCGATCTCCTCGTCGCGAGCGGTCTGATTGGCGCGCGCGGGCCACGGCGCGTCCGCCGGGCGCAACGAGTCCAGACGGCCCTGGGCGATGGCGAGGGCCAGGGCGAGGGTGCCCGAGACCATCGACGGGTTGTGAACGCGGCCCGCGTAGACGTCCTCGACGAGTTCGTCGAGCGGCTTCCAGCTGATGCCCATGTCGATCTCCTCGTCCTCGACGACGAAGCCGTCGGGCCGCGGCGCCCTGTGGAGGCCGCGCGCCAGGTAGACGCGGATGGACTCCTGGAGGCCGCCGGGCGAGGTGAACGGGTCGATGAGCACGCGCCAGTCCTCGGCCGCCAGCATGGCCTCCTCGGCCAGTTCGCGCCTGGCGGCCGCCACCGGGTCCTCGCCGGCGACGTCGAGCAGGCCGGCGGGCGGCTCGACGAGCCTGGCCGCCACCGGGTGGCGGTACTGGTGAACGACCGCCACCCGGCCCAGCTCGTCGAGGGCCATGACGGCGACGGCGCCGGGGTGGGTGACCCACTGGCGCCTCATGGTGCCGCCGTCGGGCAGGCGCACCTCGTCCTCGACGAAGGAGCAGACCCGCCCGACGGCCCGCACCTCATGGCTGAGGATCGGCCAGTGCTCGGTGCTGTCGACGAGCCCGCTCACCGCTGCTCACCGACGCTACGACGAGTGGCGGCGCGGCGGGTCGCCGTGCCGGTCTTGGCGGCGCGGGGGCGGCGGGCACCGGTCCTCCTGCTGGCCGAGCCGGAGCGCACGGGGCGGTGAGTGGCCCTGTGGCGCCCGATGGCGGCCTCGACGAGCCCGCTGAACAGCGGGTTCGCCCGTGTCGGGCGCGAGGTGAACTCGGGGTGCGCCTGGGTGGCCACGAAGAACGGGTGCTGGTCGGCCGGCAGCTCGATGAACTCCACCAGGTTGCGGTCCGGGGACAGGCCGGAGAAGGCGATACCCGCCTCCTCCAGCCGCTCGCGGTAGGCGTTGTTCACCTCGTAGCGGTGGCGGTGGCGCTCGGAGACCCTCGTCCTGCCGTACAGGCCGGCGACGATCGAGCCTCGTTCGAGCTCGGCCGGATAGGCGCCCAGACGCATCGAGCCGCCCATGTCGCCCTCGCCGGAGACGATGGACCGCTGCTCGGCCATGGTGGCGATGACCGGATCGGGGCTGTCGGGCTCGAACTCGCTGGAGGCGGCATCGATGATGCCGGCCACATTGCGTGCCACCTCGATGACCATGCACTGCAGTCCGAGGCACAGGCCGAGAATCGGAATCCTGTTCTCGCGGGCGTACCTGATGGCGCCGAGCTTGCCCTCGACGCCGCGGACGCCGAAGCCGCCGGGCACGACGACGCCGTCCGCGTCGCCGAGCCGATCTGCGGCGCCCTCCTCGGTCTCGCAGTCGTCGGAGGCCACCCAGCGGATGCGCACGCGCGCCCAGTTGGCGAAGCCGCCGGCCCGGATGGCCTCGACGACCGACAGATAGGCGTCGGGCAGGTCGATGTACTTGCCGACCAGCGCGATGGTGATCTCCTCGCTGGGCCGGTCGACGCGCGACAGCAGATCGTCCCACGAGCTCCAGTCCACGTCGTGGAAGGGCAGGTTGAGAATGCGCACGACGTAGGCGTCCAGGCCCTCGTGGTGCAGCACCTTCGGGATGGCGTAGATGCTCGGGGCGTCGGGGCAGGCCACGACGCCCCCCGAGTCGACGTCGCAGCTGAAGGCGATCTTGCGCTTGATGGCCTCGGGCAGATCCATCGCGGAGCGGCAGACGAGGGCGTCGGGCTGGATCCCGACGCTGCGCAGCGCCGCCACCGAGTGCTGGGTCGGCTTGGTCTTCAGTTCGTGGCTCGGGCCGATGTAGGGCACGAGCGAGACGTGGACGTAGAAGGTGTTGTCGCGGCCGATGTCGTGCCGGATCTGGCGCGCGGCCTCCAGGAAGGGCTGCGACTCGATGTCGCCGACGGTGCCGCCGATCTCGTGGATCACGATGTCGTCGCCGGGCTGGGCCACGCCGAGCATGCGCTGCTTGATCTCGTCGGTGATGTGCGGGATGACCTGCACGCACTCGCCCAGGTAGTCGCCGCGGCGCTCCTTGGCGATGACCGTCGAGTACACCTGGCCGGTCGTCACGTTGGCGCGGGCCGACAGGGCCCGGCCCAGGAAGCGCTCGTAGTGGCCGATGTCGAGGTCGGTCTCGGCGCCGTCGTCGGTGACGAAGACCTCGCCGTGCTGGAACGGGTTCATCGTCCCCGGGTCGACGTTGAGATAGGGGTCGAGCTTCTGCATCGTCACGGACAGTCCGCGCGCCACGAGCAGGCTGCCGAGGCTGGACGCCGTCAGGCCCTTGCCGAGAGAGGAGGCGACGCCTCCGGTAACGAAAATGTGCTTTGTCTGCTTGGCGTTCCCCACGGGCCTCCAGCATAGGGGACGGGAAGTCCTGATTCCCAAACGGATGGGCAATCGCCCTGGGCCGGTCCGGGCAGCGGGCCCGCTCAGGCCCGTGCGGCCCGCTCCAGGAGCTCACGGGCGTGTCGCAGCGCGGTGTCCGATCCCGTGCCGGCCATGAGCCGGGCGACCTCGGCCTCGCGCTCGGCGTCCTCGACCCGGTGCACGCCGGCGCTGGTGACCCGGCCGTCCGTCGACTTCGCCACCACCAGGTGCGCGTCGGCGAAGGCCGCCACCTGCGCGAGGTGGGTGACGACGATGACCTGCGAGTGGACGGCCAGGCGCTTGAGGCGGCGGCCGATCTCGATGGCGACCTGACCGCCGACGCCGGCGTCGACCTCGTCGAAGACGAAGGTGTGCCCCTGCGCGCCGCCGGCCAGGACGACCTCGAGGGCCAGGCGCACGCGCGAGAGCTCGCCGCCGGAGGCCGCCCTGGCGAGCGGCGCGAGCGGCTGGCCTGGATTGGCGCTGAACAGCAGGCGCACCTGATCGACGCCGTGCGGGCCGAGTCCGGGCAGCGGCTCGATGTCGAAGACCAGACGCGCATGCGGCATCGCCAGGGCGGTGAGTTCGGCGCCGACGGCCCCCGTGAGGCGTTCGGCGGCCTCCGTCCGCAGGTCGTGGATGCGGGCCGCCTGCCCGACGAGGGAGGCGTCGAGCCGGGCCTGCTGGGCGCGCAGCTGCTCGATGCGCTCGTCGTCGCCGGACAGGTCGGCCAGGCGCTCGCCGGCGTCCCTGGCCCAGGCGAGCACCTCGTCGATGTCGGCGCCGTACTTGCGGGTGAGCCCGGCCAGGGCCGCGCGGCGGTCGGTGATCGTCTCGAGCAGGCCGGGATCGGCCTCCAGATCAGTCAGGTACCCGGCCAGGGCGACGGCGGCCTCCTGCGCGAGGACGGCCAGCTGGTCGAGCTGGGCCGTCAGGGGCTCGGCCTGGGCGTCGGTGTCGGCCATGCGACGCGCCTGCTTGCGCGCCTCGCCGATGAGGCCCAGCGCGCCGGGGTCGTCGAAGTCGCCGTCGGCGGCGCCCGACAGGGCGTGACCGGCGTTCTCGGCGAGCATGCGCAGATCATCCAGCCCCTGCAGACGCTCGGCCTGCGCGGCGAGCAGGGCGTCCTCGCCCGGCTGGGGATCGACGGCCGAGATCTCGTCGAGGCCGAAGGCGAGCATGTCGCGCTCCTGGGCGCGCCGGCGGGCGTGCCGGGCGCGCTCGTCGAGCTCGGCGACGACCCGCCTGCGCTCCTCGAAGCTCGCGCGGTACTCGCCCAGCGCCTGGTCCAGTTCGACCCCTCCTGCGGCGTCGAGCACCTCGCGCTGGCGTTCTGGGGTGCCGAGGCGGACCTGCTCGGACTGCCCGTGGATGGTGGCGAGCTCGCCGGTGATCTCGGTGACGACGCCGAGCGGAGCGGGCACCCCGCCCAGCCAGGCGCGGGAGCGCCCGGCCGCCCAGACCCGGCGGGTGACGATCAGCTCGCCGTCGTCGGTCTCGGCCCCGACCTCGTCGAGGCGGCCGGCGACCGCCCCGACGCCCGTGAAGACGCCCTCGACCTGCGCGCGGTCCGCGCCGCGGCGCACGGCCCCGGCGTCGGCGCGCTCGCCGAGCAGGAGACCGAGTCCGGTGACGATCATGGTCTTGCCCGCGCCGGTCTCGCCCGTGATGGCGGTGAGGCCGGCCGCCGGCTCGATCTCGCAGGAGCTGATGACGCCCAGTGCGGAGATGCGCAGGCTGGTGAGCATGTCAGGCCCTCAGATGATGCTTGGGGGCGCGCCAGCCCTCGATGTCGAGCCCGAACTTCTTGACGAGCCGGGTGGTGAAGGGCTGCTCGGACAGGCGGGCGATCCGCAGGTCCTGCGGGTAGCGCTCGATGACGATGGAGAATCCGGGCCGCAGATCGCAACCGCGCCGGCCGTCGCAGCAGACGACGGCGTCGGTCGCCAGGTCCCCCACGAGCTGGAGCTCCACCTGGGAGGTGGGGGCGACGACGCAGGCCTGCGAGAACAAGGCGTGGGCGGCGATCGGGACGACCTCGAAGACCTCGGTGTTCGGCCAGATGACCGGGCCCCCGACGCTGAAGCCGTATGCGGTGGAGCCGGACGCCGAGGCGACGAGCACGCCGTCGCACGCCCAGCGCGAGAGCGGGCGACCGTCGATGGAGACCATGAGATCGGCCATCTTGCGGCGCGACCCCTTCTCGGTGCTGACCTCGTTGACGGCGAAGGACGTCCACAGGGTGGTGCCGTCGGTGTCGAAGACGCGCGCACCGAGCGTGAGGCGCTTCTCGATCGTGTAGTCGCGCCCGGCGACCTTCTCGATGAGCTCGCGGATCTCGGAGGCCTCCAGCTCGGCCAGGAAGCCGACGTGGCCCAGGTTGACGCCGAGCAGCGCGATGCCGCGCGGCAGCGCCCACTCGGAGGCGCGCAGCATGGAGCCGTCGCCGCCGAAGACCACGATGAGCTCGACATCGGAGTCGATGGTCAGCGGGCTGATGTAGGCGTCGGGAAGCTGGGCGCGCACCTCGTCGAAGCGGTTGGCCTCGACCACGCACTCGATGTTGTGGCGGCGCATGCCGGCGATGAATTCGACCGCGGCGGTGACTGCTTCGGGGCGGATCGGATGGATGACGACGGCTACACGACGGGTTTCTTCCACATCGGCAAGCCTAGCGACCGCGGCCGGCCGGATCCGTCCGGTCACCGGCCCGGCGCAGCCCGATGAAGAACTCGAGATTGCCGGCGGATCCTGGGAGCCGGCTCGGCGCCTGCCAGAAGCAGTTCCACCCCAGGCGCCCTGCCTCATCGAGGACTTGGTGCACGGCCCATTCGCGATCGGGCTCGCGGGTCACCACCCCGCCGGCGCCCAGCCGCTGACGACCCACCTCGAACTGGGGCTTGACGAGGAGCAGCGCCATCGCGCCAGGGGCGAGCACGCCCAGGATCGGCGCCATGACGAGGCGCAGCGAGATGAACGAGACATCGCCGACAGCCAAGTCGACGGGCCGATCGTCCACGTGCCCGATGGCGAGTTCGCGCAGGTTGACGCCCTCGAGGCAGCGCACGCGCGGGTCGGCGCGCAGCAGCGGGGCGAGCTGGCCGTGGCCGACATCGACCGCGTAGACCTGCCGGGCCCCGCGCGAGAGCAGCACCTGGGTGAACCCGCCGGTGGAGGCGCCGGCATCGAGCACCCGGGCGGGCACCTCCACGCCGGACTCGTCGAGCGCGCTGAGGAGCTTGTGAGCGGCACGGGAGACCCACGGATCGGCTTCGACCCGGATCTCGTCGCCGGGGCCGACCGACGTCGACGCCTTCGTGACGACGGCACCGCCGATGCGCACGCGGCCGGACCTGATCAGTTCGCTGGCCTGCGAACGCGAGCGCGCCAGCCCCCTGGCGGGAAGCTCCTGGTCCAGACGGCCCTGATCGGGGGTCCTGGTCACGTACGCCCGCCGGTGCCGGAGAATTGCGCGCGGGCGCCGTCGAGGATCTCCGCCAGTCCCTGCTGGGCAGCGGCCAGCTTCTCCAGACGCTCGTCGACGGGCAGCTCCTCGACGCCCTCCAGCTCGGCGAGCACCCCGTCGACGAGGCGGTTCCCGGTCGTTGGGACAGGCACGGGCCCCGACGCGCCGTCGGTCCGGCCCTCGGGGGCCTCCGGATCCTTCTGGAGGGATTCGCTCATGATGTCGAGACTAGGCCGCCGGACGGACGGCGCCCAAGGGGACGGACCGGCTCAGCCGAATCCACGAGCGCGCACGAAGGTCTCGGCCCGGTCGAGCCGCTCCGCGCCGAAGACCCGGAGGAGCTCGGCGATCTCGGGGCTGTACGGGCGGATGAGCTCGGCGGCGCGCAGATAGTCCGAGGCCGCAGCGGTTGCGCGGAAGAGCTCCTGCACCTGGCTGGCGATCGTCCTCGGCAGGTGCGCGGTCAACGTCGTGACGGGGGCCTCGGCGGCGCCGTCGGCCTCCATCTGGCTGATGGCGGCTGCGACGGGCAGGCGCCCCTCCCGCACATCGGAGGCCAGCGAGACCATGCGGGTCAGGCGCGCCGCGGCGGCCGGGTTCGCGATCTTGATGCGGCGGGCGTTGATGAGCTGGGAGAGCATGGGCGCCGAGATGCCCAGTAACCGGGCCAGCCCGGCCTGGTTGACTCCCAGTACCGAGCCGCACCGGCCCAGTACCTCGGACAACGGGGCCCCGTAGAGGACGGCCTGCCGGGCGCGCACTTCCTCGGGACTGACCATACGGGCATCATATCGCTAATTTGCAGCAAAGAACAACAGCCGGTGGAACCGATTCGAAGAACGAGGATCAGGCTGCCGCAAGGCACAGCGCCCCCTGCCTCAGTGGTGGAGGCGACCAGGGCCCGGGGCGTCTTCCACCCCGCCGCGGCGTGGGCCAGCCGCCGCTGCGGCCGGAGTCGTGCCGATGCCTCCCCCGACGGGCATCGCGCCCGTGGGGTTGCCCGGACCGGCCGGCTCGGGCGCCGCGTAGGGGATGCACGCGTTCGCGCCGCTCCGCGCGGCGTCGTCCCCCGCCGGGGCCACGGGGCGGAGGTCGGCGTTGGAAGCGCCCCGGACCGCTGACGGCTCGGGCGGGGGCATGGACGCTCGACCGGGCTCGCCCCGTGTCCGGGGCCTCGAGGCCGGCACCGATGGCCTGCCAGGATGCAGACCTCGGGACCCCGTCGACTAGTCGCTGTCGGCCAGGCCCCGCGCCTGCAGGGCCTCCCCCATTTCGAGGGCGCGCCCCACCGCGCCGATGACGACCGGTGCGGCGAAGCGCCAACTGGCGCGCTCGACACCGCGGGCACGGGCGGCGTCGCGCACCTGTCGGACGGACAGCAGCAGGCCCGGGATCGCATTCCACATGATCGCAATGGTCAGGGCGAGTTTCTCGGGCTTGGCGCCGAGGGAGCGGAACGGCCGGGCCAGCGCGGCAATGGCGTCCATGAGCGCCGAGGCCGGCGTCGTGCAGGTGAGCGAGCGCGCCAACCACAAGCACGAGAGCATGCCGCAGACGAAGATGACGCCGTTGCGCCAGTCGAGGAAGAAGTAGTCGTAGACGAGGATGAGCGCATTCATGACGAGCACCCCGAGCATCGGGTTGAGCTCACGCGGGCTGCGCCGGGCACCTACGACGAGTACGAGCGCCGAGGCCACCGATGCCGTCACCGAGACGAGCCAGCGCCCCGCGAAGAAGGGCACGACACCGACCACGACGAGCAACAGGTATTTCACCGCCACCGGCACCCGGTGCATGGGCGAATGGCCGGCCCGGTAGGCGCCCAGGTAGTTCTCGAGTCTCATCGGCCCGCCCTCGTGGACCCGCAGCCGGCCATCTGCTCACGGTAGCGGGCGATGACCCCGGACGGCTCCCCGTCGTCGACGACCCGACCGCCATCAACGAGCAGGGCCCGATCCATCCTGGCCGCCAGCTCCAAGTCGTGGGTGGAACACACCAGTTGCTGGTCGAGGGCTTCGAAGGCCCGCCCGAGAATGATCCTGTTGCGCAGGTCGAGCAGCGTGGTGGGCTCGTCGGCGATGATGATCGAAGGCTCGACGGCCAGCACCGAGGCCAGCGCGACGAGCTGGCGCTCACCGCCCGACAGGGCGTGGACCGAGCGGTTCGCGACGTATCCGAGGTCGTGCGAGGCGAGCACCTCCAGGGCCCTGGTCCTGCGCTCGGCACGGTTCCTGACGCTCGCGCGCAGACTCAGCTCGATCTCCTCCAGCGGCGTCGCCATGACGAGTTGGGCATTCGGATCGGTGAAGACGTGCCCAACCCGGCGACGCACGGCCCGGCCCTCACGGGCGGGATCGAGCCCCTCGACGAGCACCTGCCCGGTGGTCGCCTTCATGAGCCCGTTGACGAGTTTGAGCAGCGTCGACTTGCCCGACCCGTTGGCCCCGATGACGGCGATCCTCCGCTGGGGGAGGCTCAGGTCCACGTCGCGCAGGATCCGCGTCGTCATCGCATTGCCGTCGATGTCGTAACCGTCGACCTCGACGCCGACTTGGCGGTACTCGATCATGTCCGTCTCATGGCCTCCTGGCGGGCATGAGACGGGGGAAGGCCGTCAGCACCGCGATGGCGAGCAGGGCCGCGACGACGGCCTTGACCAGGTCGAGCGGCAGGAACGGGGCCGTGGCGAGAACGGCCTTGCCGATGCTCATGCGCAGGTTGGGCGAGACCATGAACCATGCGACGCCGAAGGCGTGGATGATGACGATGCCGACCAGGGCCGCGACGAGCAGCCAGATCGTCATGACGGCCCGCTGCGGGCGACGGCGGGCGACGGCGGTGCGGATCGCACCGATGGCGATGGCTGCGAAGATCCAGCCGATGAGGTAGCCGCCGCTGGCGCCGATGAGGACGGCCGGGCCCGAGGCGCCCCCGCTGAAAACCGGCAGGCCGGCGATGCCGACGAGCAGGTAGAGCAGGATCGTCGCGACGCCGCGCACCGCCCCCAGCACGAGCGGGGCCAGCAACACGATGATGATCTGCAGGGCGAAGGGCACGGCGCCCACGGTGAAGACCGCCGGGATGAGTGCGAAGACCGCGATGAGCGCGGCGAACACCGCGATCAGCGCCAGATCGGACGCGACGAAACCGCTCCTGGCCGTGACACGGCCCTCGGCCCCGGTACCACTGCTCATCTCGACGGCCCCTCCCTGCGATGGCTCACGGCGCCTCACTGCGATGACGCGACACCGATCGTACAGGAATATCCTGAACATCGTTCAAGCGGGATGCGGTGAAAGCTCGCGCGCGTCAGCCGTGCGGGCTCCTTGGAGCACGGGCGCGGCCCGTCACCGTCGGCAGGAGTCCGTCAGTGCAGCAGGTCGAGCGTCTCGACCACCGCCGTGGCATCGATCTCGGCGCCCCTGTCGGCGTCACGCCAGGCGAGCCGCAAGGCGGCCCACAGCGCGTCGAGCTGGTCCTCCGGATCGGCCTTGACACCACCGGTCCGGACGCGTCCACCGGTAATGGTGGCAACGGCCGCACCGCACCGGGCGGAATCGCCGTCGATCTCGGCATTGCGGGCGGGCCTGAGCAGGGCGCGGATGTCGTAGCCGAGGTGGGTGGGACGCCATCTGGCGCCGGCCGCGAACAGGTCCCGCATGCCGTGGGCCCCGGTGAAGACGAACAGTGAATCCATGTCAACGTTGCAGGCGCCCTCGACGTCGGTGTCGAGACGGTCGCCGACGAAGATCGGGTGCTCGGCGGACAGCCGGCGGACGGTCTCGCGCAGTAGCGGGGGGAACGGCTTCCCGGCCATCTCGGGCTCGGAGCCGGGCTCCAGGCAGACGCCGAGTGCAGCGATCTGGGTGCCGAGTCCGGGCTCGATCCCCAGATCGGTAGGACGTGTCATGTCGGGATTCGTGGCGAACCAGCGGGCACCGGCCTGCACCGCATGAGCGGCGTCGGTGACGCGCGGCCAGGTCATGTCGGGATCATAGCCCTGGATCACCGCGGCGGGCCCGTCCTTGCTGCTCCACACGGGTCTCAGACCGGCCGCCTCGACCTCGGCGGCCAGGGCCGTGGTGCCGCTGATGAGCACCCGGGCGCCGACGGGCAGCGCCTCGGCGAGCATCCTGGCCGAGGCCTGAGCGCTCGTAACGACGTCGGCGGGATCGCAGTCGACGCCGATCCGGGTCAGATGGTCGGCGACGGCCTGGGGCGCGCGGGCGGCGTTGTTGGTGACGAAACCGACCTTGACGCCCTCGGCGCGCAGCCCGTCGATGCCCTCGGGCGCGCCTTCGACGGCTCTCGGGCCGAGGTAGATCACACCGTCCAGGTCGAAGAGCGCGGCGTCGTACCGGCTGCACAGCAGTTTCCCGCCCATTTATTCGTTCTCCTCACTATCGGCCTGAAGGCTCTCGGAGTCGCCGGTTGCTGGGGCCGGGGCGCCGGCAGCAGTCCGTCCGGCCCCGGCCACGTCCTTGTCGGGATCGGCGGGCGGCTCGTCGGCATGAGCGCCGATGGCGTCCTCGGGGAGCTCGTCGTGCTCCTCCCCGTCCTCGGGCTCCTGCTCCTCGACGTAGAGGTCCTCATCGGTCTCGTCGATCGACGCGCGGAAGTCGTCGGGCACCTCGGCGCCCAGGGCCTCCAGGCGTTCGGCGACATCGAGGCTGTGCGCCCTGTCGAGCTTGCCGGCGGCCTCGAACCAGACAATGGCGTGCCGGGTGTCGCCGCACCCCGCGAGGATGTCGGCATAGGCGTAGCGAAGACGGGCCTGCGGCTCGGCTCTGCCGGTCCTGTCCTCAATGGCCTTGCGCAGCACGCGCAGCGCCTCCTCGTCCTGGTCCATGTCGTGCCGGAGACCGGCCTCGACGAGGACGAGCTCCACGCGCTGCTTGGCGTCGAGCCGGACGGCGTGGCCCTGATGGATCGTCCGCAGCGCCTGGTCGTGACGGCCGATGGCTCGCTCGCAGTCGGCGATGACGGGCAGGTACTCGTCGCTCCCGGTCATGCGGGCAACGGCCCGGTACTCGGTGAGCGCGGTCGCGTAGTCCTCGGCGGCGTAGGCGGTCTCGGCCGCGGCCTCACGGACGATGGGCAGGCGGGCGGCGCGTCGACGGGCCGCCTGAGCGTGCCTGTTGGCCAACTCGGGGTCCTCCTCGATCAGTTCGCCGGCCGCGATGAGATGGGCCATGACCTCACGGGCCAGATCGAGCGGCAGACTACGGAGCTCGGCGCGCACTGGCAGCGGTAGCAGGCGCTCGTCGAAATCGAGACCGACCTCGGGCTCGTCGACCGGGCGCTCCAGGCCAGGGTTCGCCATGCGGTCCCTGCGGTGCAGGCGATCATCACCGCGACGGCCATCCTGCCGGGGAGCGCGTGCAGAGCGGCCATCGCGGCGGCGGTCCTGGCTGTCGCGACCGCGGCCGGCGAAGCCGCCGCGGTCCTCGCCATCGAAGCGGTCCCGGCTCTGATCGCGGCCGGAACGCCGCGGGGGGCGGCCTCCACGTCTGTCGTCGCGCCGGCCCCCGGGGAACCCGCCCCGGCGGTCATCGTCACGACGGGGTCGGTCCTCACGGCCGCTGTAGCCGCCACGATCGCCGCGGCGACCAGCACCCGGACGGCCGTTCCGGCCACGGTTGTCGCACCGGTCATCGCCACGACCGGCCCAGTCGCTACGGTCCCGGTCGCGGCGATCGTCGTTCCGGCGACGCTCACGGCCCTCGCCCGAGCGGGCCGAGGGGCTCGGGCGACGATGCCCTCGCGCCGACCAGGGACCGTCGCCGTGACGCTCCTGACTCGTACGGGCGCCGCCATCGTTGCGGCGGTCATCGTCGTACCGGCTGCTCCAGCCGCCGCTGCGCCGAGCAGAGTCGGCGCGGCGGGAAGCCCGGCCGCCGCGGTCCTCCCCGCGCCCGGATCCGTCGCGATGGGAGGCGCGGCCGCCACGAGCCGTGGAACCGTCACGACCGCGGTCAGAGCCGAATCCACGGCCATGGCCGAAGGTACGACTCGCCGGCCCGCGGCGATCGGAGTCGTGGCCTCCACGGCCGCTGCGGGAACCACCCCGTTTGCCGCCACCCCGGTGCGCGCCCCGCCCACCTGAGTAACCCGATGAATTGTCCATAATCCCGTCCTGCCCCGGCTGCGGTACGACTCTATTGACGAATGAGGGTCGACGGATCCACCGCCCCGGACAAGCCTACCCGGCACCGGCATGTCTCTGCTTCGGCGCCTGTAGGGGGTTCGGTTGTTTTTCGGTTCTGGCGAGGAAAACCGCTCCGGGTGTGTCCGGGGCGGAGTATTGGTTGGTTTGGTTGGGGGGTGGTGGTCCGGCGGTGTCCTACTCTCCCGCGTGCTTGCGCG